>JBJTXX010000591.1:0-6951 GCA_046082485.1 Actinomycetota bacterium | reverse complement strand
CCGCAAGGAGATCGAGCTCGCCGAGCAGGAGATGCCCGGCCTGATGGCCCTGCGTGACGAGTACAAGGGCAAGAAGCCTCAAGGGCGCCCGCATCTCCGGATCGCTGCACATGACCATCCAGACCGCGGTGCTCATCGAGACCCTCGTGGAACTCGGTGCCGAGGTGCGCTGGGCGTCGTGCAACATCTTCAGCACCCAGGACCACGCGGCGGCAGCGGTCGCGGTGGGCCCGAACGGCACGCCCGACGACCCCCAGGGCATTCCCGTGTTCGCGTGGAAGGGCGAGACGCTGGAGGAGTACTGGTGGTGCACCGACCAGATGATGACGTGGCCCGACGGCGACGGCCCGAACATGATCCTCGACGACGGCGGCGACGCGACGTTGCTGCTGCACAAGGGCGTGGAGTTCGAGAAGAGCGGTGAGGTGCCCGACCCGACGACCGCGTCGAACGCCGAGTTCGCGATCGTGCTCGGACTGCTGCAGCGGTCGCTGAAGGCCGACCCCACGAAGTGGACGCGGATGGCAGCAGGCATCAAGGGCGTCACGGAGGAGACCACGACCGGGGTGATGCGCCTCTACAAGATGCACGAGCGCGGCGAGCTGTTGTTCCCGGCGATCAACGTGAACGACTCGGTCACCAAGAGCAAGTTCGACAACCTGTACGGCTGCCGCCATTCGCTCATCGACGCCATCTGCCGCGCAACCGACGTGATGATCGCCGGCAAGGTTGCCGTCGTCTGCGGTTACGGCGACGTGGGCAAGGGGTGCGCGCAGGCGCTCACCGGCCAGGGCGCTCGAGTCGTCATCACCGAGATCGACCCGATCAACGCCCTGCAGGCGGCCATGGAGGGCTATCAGGTGACCACGCTCGAGGATGTCGTCGGGAGCGCCGACATCTTCGTCTCGGCAACCGGCAACGACCACATCATCACCGTCGAGCACATGGCGGCGATGAAGCACAACGCCATTGTCTGCAACATCGGCCACTTCGACAGCGAGATCGACATGGCCGGCCTGGCCCGCAGCGGCGCCACCAAGGACGAGCTGAAGCCCGGCACCGACCTGTGGACGTTCGACGACGGGCACTCGATCATCGTGCTCGCCGAGGGCCGCCTCGTGAACCTCGGCTGCGCCACCGGCCACCCGAGCTTCGTGATGAGTTGCTCGTTCAGCAACCAGGTCATCGCCCAGATGGAGTTGTTCGCGCACACCGACCGGTACCCGCTGGGCGTGTACGTGTTGCCGAAACGCCTCGACGAGAAGGTGGCCGCGCTGCACCTCGACGCCCTGGGCGTGAAGCTCACCAAGCTCACCGACGAGCAGGCCGACTACCTGGGCGTCGACCCCAGTGGCCCGTTCAAGAGCGAGCACTACCGCTACTGACGTTCAGCCGACATCGGCCCATTGGGCAGGTGGGCCGGGTCAGTGCGTGGTGGCGAGCACGGTGCGGTCGCCACGAATGCGTAGACGCGGCAGGAACACCTGCACCAGTGGCCCGATGCCGCAGGTGAACGCGAGGGTTCCGACCCCGACCGTCCCCCCGAGCAGCAGTCCGATCACGAGGGCAGCGACCTCGACACCTGTGCGCGCCACGCGCACGCTGATGCCGCGCTTGGACAGACCCAGCATCAGGCCGTCGCGCGGACCCGAGCCCAGCCCCGCACCGATGTAGAGGCCAGATCCCGCGGCGATGGCGACGAGGCCTCCGGCGACGTAGAGCACTCGTGGCACGAGTTGGCCCGAGACCGGCAACACCCCATCGAGCAGGAACACCACGAGGCCGATCTCGATCGCGTTCAGCACCGTGCCGAGGCCCAGTCGTTCACGCAACGGGATCCAGAGCAACAGGATGAAGACGCCGGTGATCTCGATCACGACGCCGACGGGAATGCCGAGACGCTCGCTCACGCCCTGGTGAAAGACGTCCCACGGCGCGAGCCCGAGGTCCGAGGCGAGGAACATGGCGATCCCGAGCCCGAACAACGCCAGCCCGGCGATGCAGCGCACGAGCCGTTCGGGCAGGCGGTCGGAGGGGATCGGCAGGAACATCGGGCCGACCGTACCGGAAACCGTGTGGCACCCCTGTGTCACATTCTCGGCATGTGGTTCTCCGTCAGTTGTGCAGGGTGCAATCAGCAGGGTTCGGTGCTGTGCGCCCGTTGTCGTTTCTCCCTGGCCGCTGCGTCACCGGTGCGAACCGGTGGCGACGTCGTGGCTGCGATGCCCTTCGAGGGGGTGGCGCGCCAGGTGCTGCTGGGCCTGAAGTACCGCAACCACCGCGATGTGGCCGGTGCGCTGGTCGCACAGCTCGTGCGTGCCTGGCGCCCCGGTGTGGTCGACATCGTGACATGGGCACCCACCAGTGGGTTGCGGGAACGTGGTCGCGGTTTCGACCAGGCAGAGTTGCTGGCTCGGGCGGTGGCTCGCCACCTCGGTGTGCCGTGCCGCAGGCTGCTGTACCGCACCCACGGCGAGGCCCAGACCGGCCGTTCCCGGCAGCAGCGTCTCGACGGCCCCGGTTATCGGGGGCGGCCAGCGCGTGGCGGGCTGCGGGTGCTGCTGATCGACGACGTGGTCACCACGGGGGCCACCCTCGCCGCTGCCGCCGATGCACTGCGCAGCGCGGGGGTCGAGCACGTGGTTCCGGTGGCGGCGGCCGCCACGCTGCAGGCCCGTCAGCCGGTCAGGCCGGCCCAGTCGCGCACGGTGCTGACGGCCGGCAATGGGTCCTCGTCCACCACCACTGCCAGCATTCCCACGCCCTCTGCCGCCCAGACGTTGGTGGGCACGTCGTCGAGGAAGGCGGTGCGGCCGGCCTCTGCGCCCAGCCTGTCGAGGGCCAGCTGATAGATCGCAGGGTTGGGCTTGCGAAGGCCCACCTCATGGCTGTCGACCACGTCGTCGAACAGTTCGTCGAAGGGCAGCATGCTGCGCCACCGATCGCGGAACTCGGCCACGTTGTTGGTGAGCACGCCGAGGCGCAGGCCTGCGTCGCGCAGGTCGTGCACCAGCCGCACCACGGGCTCGTTCACGACGAACTCGATGCCGGGGGCGCCGCCGGGTGGGGGAGCAGGCAGTTCGATGCCGGCTGCACGCAAGGCATCGCGGTTCAGCCGCCGGTTCTCCTCGAGGGTGATCTCCCCACGTTCCAGCCGGTGCCAGGGGTGGTCACCGTCCTCGCCGTAGTCACCCAGCAGGATGCCGCGAACGAGGTCGGCGACTTCGGCAGGAAAGCGCTTCGAGAAGTCGCTGTGCCGGCCGGTCGCCGCCAGCACTCCGCCGACGTCGAAGATCACGGTGTCCACCCGGCGGGTCATGACGTGCAGTCTGCTGTGCGACATCGGCACTCGGCGAGCCGGGCCGCGCGGCGACGGGGCAGGGCAGGGGTGTGCCGGTAGGCTTGGCGCCCACATGGGCATCCTCGACCGCATCCTCCGCGCCGGTGAAGGGAAGAAGCTGAAGGCTCTGCAGGGCCTCGTCCCCGACATCAACGCACTCGAATCCGCCATGGTGGCGCTGTCCGACGACGCGCTCCGCGGCAAGACCGCCGAGTTCCGCAACCGACTCGACCGGGGTGAGCCCCTCGACGACCTGCTGGTCGAGGCCTTCGCCGTGATGCGCGAGTCGGCCAAGCGAGTCATCGGCCAACGCCACTTCGACGTGCAGTTGATGGGAGGCGCGGCGTTGCACTTCGGGTGGGTGGCCGAGATGAAGACCGGCGAGGGCAAGACGCTGGTCAGCACGTTGCCCGCCTACCTGAACGGCCTCACCGGCAAGGGCGTGCACCTCGTGACGGTGAACGACTACCTCGCACGGTTCCACGCCGAGTGGATGGGTCGCATCCACAACTGGCTCGGTCTCGAGGTCGGCCTCATCATCCCGGGCTTCAAGGAGCGTCCGTCCGAGAAGCGCCAGAACTACGCCGCCGACATCACCTACGGCACCAACAACGAGTTCGGCTTCGACTACCTGCGCGACAACATGGCGGCCACGCTCTCCGACAAGGTGCAGCGTGGCCACAACTTCGCCATCGTCGACGAGGTCGACAGCATCCTCATCGACGAGGCACGCACTCCGCTGATCATCAGCGGCCGCGTGGCCGATGCCGCGAAGCTGTACTACCGATTCGCCAGCATCGTCCGCTCGTTGCAGCGCGACGTCGACTACGAGGTCGAGGAAGACAAGCGCGTCGTCGTGCCGCTCGAGCCCGGCATCGAGAAGGTCGAGCAGGCGCTCGGTGTCGAGAACCTGTACGACGAGGTGCAGCAGAACCTGGTGCACCAGATGCAGGTCGCGCTCAAGGCCAAGGAGCTCTACAAGCGCGACAAGGACTACATCATCCAGAACGGCGAGGTGAAGATCGTCGACGAGTTCACCGGTCGCGTGCTGGAGGGCCGGCGCTGGAGCGAGGGTATCCACCAGGCGGTCGAGGCCAAGGAAGGCGTGAAGATCAAGGAGGAGAACCAGACCCTCGCGACGATCACGCTGCAGAACTACTTCCGCATGTACGACAAGTTGGCAGGCATGACCGGCACGGCCAGCACCGAGGCCGCCGAGTTGGGCAACACCTACGAACTGCAGGTCGTGCCCATCCCCACCAACAAGCCGACGGTGCGCAACGACCAGGCCGACCTGATCTACAAGACCGAGCAGGCCAAGTTCGGCGCGGTGGTCGACGACATCGTCGAACGTCACGAGAAGGGCCAGCCGGTGCTGGTCGGCACCATCAGCGTGGAGAAGAGCGAGTTCCTCTCGCGCCAGCTGTCCAAGCGCGGCGTCGCGCACGAGGTGCTGAACGCCAAGCAGCACACCCGTGAGGCCATGATCGTGGCCCAGGCCGGCCGCCTCGGCGCCGTCACGGTCAGCACCAACATGGCCGGCCGTGGCGTCGACATCCTGCTGGGTGGCAACCCGGAGGGCCTCGCCCGTCACGAGGTGGCGAAGGAAGGCCATGACCCGTCGGTGATGGTCGACGACTTCGACCTCCCGATGCCCATCGACCAGATGCCCGACGAGTTCCGGGCCGCCCGCACGGCGGCACAGACCCGCTACCAGCAGTTGCTCGACCAGTTCAAGCAGCAGTGCTCAGCCGAGGGCGCCGAGGTGCGGGCGCTGGGCGGTCTCTACGTGCTGGGCACCGAGCGCCACGAGAGCCGCCGCATCGACAACCAGTTGCGCGGCCGTTCGGGCCGTCAGGGCGACCCCGGCGAGAGCCGCTTCTACCTCAGCCTCGACGACGAACTCATGCGACTGTTCGCCACCGGTGCGCTCAGCTGGGTGATGGGTCGTGCCCTGCCCGACGACGAGGCGATCGAGGCCAAGATGGTCACCAAGGCCATCGAGCGCGCCCAGACGACCGTGGAGCAGCGAAACTCCGAGATCCGCAAGAACGTCCTCAAGTACGACGAGGTGATGAACGAGCAGCGCAAGGTGATCTACCAGCGCCGCGATCAGATCCTCGGCGGGGCCGATTTGAAATCGGCCGCGATGGAGTACCTCGCAGAGGCCGTCGACTCGCTGATCTCGACCTATTGCGTGTCCGAGGCGACCGACGAATGGGATGTCGACGGTCTCGCCGCCGAGTTGCGCACGTACTGGCCCGCCACAGTGACCGAGGCCTCGATCGACGCATGCCCCGACACCGACGCCGTGTACGACCACGTCATGGCGGACGCGAGCGCGCACTACGCGCGCCGCGAGACCGAACTGGGCGAGGAGGTCATGCGCCAGATCGAACGGCAGGTGATGCTCTCGATCATCGACCAGCGCTGGCGCGAGCACCTCGAGGAGATGGACTACCTCCAGGAGGGCATCAACCTGCGTGCGATGGGTCAGAAGGACCCGCTCAGCGAGTGGCAGCGCGAGGGCTACGAGATGTTCGGCCAGATGATGACCGGAATCGCCCAGGACTTCGTGCGATATGTCATGCACGTGCAGGTGGTGCGCGAGGACTCCGACGGCGTCACGGTGCGCAACATCACCGAGACCTCGCACGAGGACGAGGGCGCCGACGGCTTCACGGCGGCCGCGCTCGCCGGTGGCGAGGTGGACCCCGGGATGGTCGAGCCGGTCGAGGAGGCTCCCCGCCGCCCCGTGGTCAAGGATGCCGACGACTGGTCGAACACGCCGCGCAACGCGCAGTGCCCCTGCGGGTCGGGCCGCAAGTACAAGCTCTGCCACGGCGCGGCCTGAGGCACCCGTGCGCGATTTCACCGCCGATCTCGCCGATGTCGCACGACGCCTCGAGGAGGCGCGCGGCTACCTGCGCGTCGAGGAGTCCAAGGCGCGCCTCGCCGAACTGGAGACCGAGGTCTCCCGTCCCGACCTGTGGGACGACCAGGACAACGCGCGGCGCGTGACCGCCGAGTACTCGAACCTGAAGTCCGACATCGACGGGTGGGAGTCGCTGCGCTCCCAGATCGAGGACCTCGACGTTCTGCACGAGATGGCCCGCGAGGAGGACGACGCGACCCAGGAGCCCGAGATCGAGTCGGGCATCGCGGCGGTCGCGACCAGCCTGTCGAGGCTCGAGATGCGCAGCCTGTTCACCGGCGAGCACGACGCCGACGATGCGATCGTGCAGATCAACGCCAAGGACGGCGGCGTCGACGCCCAGGACTGGACCGAGATCCTCCTGCGGATGTACTCGCGGTGGGCCGAGCGCCGGGGCTTCTCGCTCGAGATCGAGGAGACGAGCGAGGGAACCGAGGCGGGGCTCCTGTCGGCGCAGTTCACCGTGCGCGGCCGGTACGCCTACGGGTTGCTCACCTCGGAACGCGGGATGCACCGGTTGGTGCGCATCAGTCCCTTCGACAACCAGGGTCGACGCCAGACGAGTTTCGCCCTCGTGCAGGTGTGGCCCGACATGGCCGAGCCCGATGTGGAGATCAACGATGCCGACATCCGCATGGAGGTGTTCCGAGCCTCGGGTGCGGGCGGACAGCACGTC
>JBJTXX010000590.1:0-12969 GCA_046082485.1 Actinomycetota bacterium | reverse complement strand
TGGGGAGATGCGGGTGCCTCATGCCACGCGGTGGTCACGGACGTAGTGCGGGGGGAGGGGCACTTCGTCCACGACCACTGCGGGGCGCGGGTGCTTCGGCGGCCTGCCACGCGGCCGCTTGTTCACCACGATCCGACCGTTCTCGATCAACTCGCCACCCCACACGCCCCATGGCTCGGCCCGTTCGAGGGCCCCGGAGAGGCAGGTGGTGGCCAGGTCGCACTTGGCGCAGATGGCCTTGGCGCGGGCGGTGTCGAGGGGGACGTCCGAGAAGAACAGGTGGGTGAGCGTGCCGTTGCCGTCGGCGCAGCGCGGCTTGGGCGCGCGGGGCACCATCGGCTGCACCAGTTCGTCGAACGTGGTTCGGATGTCGGCGTCGTTCAGGGTGTACATGGGGTTGGGTTCCTCTCGGCGTGGGGAAGCGGCCGGAAAAGCAGAAAGGCCGCCGGATCCTCTTGGGATCCCGGCGGCCTCGGTGCGGCTCCGACGTTGCGTTACGTCGTGACCTGCCCGAGGTGCCGGGCGGTGGGCTTGATGGCCTTGGTGTTCGGCGTGTTGCCGTTGGCCATCGAGCACCACATTGCGGTCTGACCGAAACCGATGCAGGCGCGCGCGTCAGCGGCCACGTGTGCCTGCTGCAGTGCGTACGAGCTGCGGATCATGGTTCCGGCCGCTTCCTTTGGTCGATGACTCGTCGCGGGCTGCGACGAACCGTTCCTTAGGCAACCACTTCGGCCGGACAAACGCAACTGAATTACGGGTGAATTTCGGCGGCACCCTCGGCAGCGCTGCTGGGCAGCGGCAGGAACACGTGCTCGCGGTAGAACCGCAGTTCGGCGATGCTCTCGCGGACGTCGTCGAGCGCGCGATGGGTGCCCTGCTTCGCGCTGCGGCCGTTGAGCAGGCCGGGGTACCAGCGGCGCACCAGTTCCTTGATGCTGCTGACGTCGACACTGCGGTAGTGCAGGTGGTGCTCGATCTCGGGCAGATAGGCGTCGAGGAAGCGGCGGTCCATCCCGATCGAGTTCCCGCACAGGGGCACGGTGCGCGGGGTGGGCACGTGGGTGCGGATGAAGTCGAGCGTGGCAGCGCCGGCGGCCTCGAGGGTGACGGCGGATTCGCGGACCTGCTGCAGCAGACCGCTGCGGGTGTGCATGTCGACCACCACGGGCTCCATCGCCGCCAACACGTCGTCGGGCTGGTGGATCACCAGTTCGGGACCCTCGGCGATGATCTCGAGCTGGTCGTCGGTGATGATCGTGGCGATCTCGACGATGACGTTCTTCACCGGGTCGAGCCCGGTCATCTCGAGGTCCATCCACACCAGCACGACGTGGAGACTAGGCCAGCGATACGGTGCTCCCAATGGTCGATGAGATTCCGGTGCGCCCGGCCGCCACGGTGATGTTGCTGCGCGATGCCCCAGATGGCCTCGAGGTGTTCATGCTGCGTCGCACGAATGCGGCTGCGTTCGCCGGCGGCATGTACGTGTTCCCCGGCGGCCGCGTCGACGAGACCGACGGTGAGGGCGATGCGGCCTTCGCGCTGGCGGCGGTCCGCGAGTGCTTCGAGGAATGCGGCGTGCTGCTCGCGAGGGACCCCGAGGGCAGCGACGTCACCGACGGACACCCGGCACTGTCGCACCGGCACGGCGTGCACGAGGGCACGGTCGACGTGCGCGAGCTCGCCGCGGAGCACGGCCTCACGCTCTCCCTCGACGAGTTGGTGTGGATGAGCCACTGGATCACCCCCAGGGGTGAGGCGGCGCGTCGGTTCGACACCCGCTTCTTCATGGTGGCCAGTCCGCAGGGGCAGCAGTCCCGGCACGACGACTCCGAGACCGTGGCGAGCATGTGGGTGCGGCCGGCCGACGCCCTGCTGGCTGGGTCGAGGGGCGAGTTGCAGTTGATGCCGCCCACGGTGACGAACCTGCAGTTCCTCTCCGGGCACGGTGACGTGGCCTCGGCGATGGATGCCGCCCGAGCGGTGGGAACGCCGCCGTGCATCCTGCCCAAGATCCGCATCGTCGACGGTCGCATGGCGGGCATCGCCATGCCAGGCGACGCGGACTACGACTCGCTGCCCTGAGAATCGCTGCCCTGGGGCTCGCTGCCCTGGGCGGCGTCGCGCGCGGCGAGCGCCGCACTCACCATGTCGAGCATGCGGGCGCTGCAGCCGGCCATGTTCGTGGGCGGAGCGGCCTCGTCGATGATGCGCCGCGCGATGGTGCGGAACTCGTCGGCAGCGGGGCCTGTTCCCTGCAGCGAGACCGGTGAGCCGGCGTCGCCCCCGGCTGCGACGGCGGGCTCGAGCGGCACACGGCCCAGCAGCGGCACCCCGACCTGGTCGGCCAGTGCCTGGCCCCCACCCTCGCCGAACAGCGCGTAGCGCTCGCCGTGATCGCAGGTGAAGGCGCTCATGTTCTCGATCACGCCGCACACGCGCAGGAAGCTGCGGCGTGCCATGTCGGCCGCGCGGGCAGCCACTTTCTGGGCGGCCAATGCGGGTGTGGTGACGATCAGCAGGTCGGTGCGGGGCAGCATGCGGGCCAGCCCCATCTGCACGTCGCCGGTGCCGGGGGGCATGTCGATGAACAGGTAGTCGAGGTCACCCCAGTGCACATCGCGCAGGAACTGCTCGACGGCCTTCGTCAGCATCAGCCCCCGCCACATCAGTGCGGTGTCCTCACCCACCATGAAGCCGGTCGAGACGACCTTCAAGACGCCCTGTTGCAGGCCCCGGCCGACCTTCAACTGGTTCGGCATGATCTTGGGTCGGTCGCTGCCCTCGACGGGTTCGGCCTCGAGCGGCTCGGTGATTCCCAGCAGGCGGGGAACCGAGAACCCCCAGATGTCGGCGTCGAGCACGCCGACCGTGAAACCCTGTGCTGCGACGGCAGCGGCCAGGTTCACGGTGACCGAACTCTTGCCGACGCCTCCCTTGCCGCTCGCCACCGCCAGCACCCGGCAGGTGATCGGGACCTCGGTGTCGGGGGCGTTCTCGCGGGCGTTCCAGCGGGCCTTCAGCATCACCTCGCTGCGTTCCTCGCTGTTCATCTCGCCCCAGGTGATGTGCACGTCGGTGACACCGGGGTGCACGGCGACACGGGACTCGACGTCCTTCTTGATCTGGGCCCGCAGCGGGCAACCGCCGATGGTCAGCTTGACGGTGACATCGACAGCACCTGCGTCGGTGACCTCCACGTGGGGCACCATTCCGAGGGTGACGATGTCGGCACCGAGTTCGGGGTCGATCACCGAGCGCAACAGGCCGATCACGTCGTCGACCGAGGGCGGTGCGGACGGGCTCGGATCCGTAATCACGAAGTGAATGCTACGGTAATTCGGGGGTACACTCCCCACCGTGCCCGCCTGGCGGGACTGACGATCCGCCCTTCTCCCTAGGAGCCCCACCGTGATCACCCTCACCGACACCGCCGCCCGCAAGGTCAAGCAGTTGCTGCAGGCCGAGGGCGCAGAGGAACTCGCCCTGCGCGTCGCCGTGCGTCCCGGTGGCTGCAGTGGGTTCTCGTACGAGATGTTCTTCGACGGCGACATCGCCTCCGACGACGAGAAGGCGCTGTTCGGCGACGAGGGTCAGCTGGTGCAGGTGGTCGTCGACGCCGCTTCGGCGCAGCTGCTCGTCGGTGCGACGCTCGACTACAAGGACGGCCTCGACCAGAGCGGCTTCGCCATCACGAACCCCAACGCGACCCGCACCTGCGGTTGCGGCCAGTCGTTCAGCTGACGCCCAACGCTTCCGGCCTCCCTCAGGCCATCAGTACGTCGAGCCGCGAGCTCAGTTCGCCGCGATCCCAGATCGCGTCGAGCCGGTCCACGATGACGCCCCTCGCGTCGCAGAGATAGATCACGGGTTCGTAGTCGATGCCGAGTGCCTCGACGGCGGGCGCCACCCTCGTGGCGGCGTCGTCGGCGTACACGTCGGCGTGCACCACCGTGAGGCGGCTGCCGAACCCGGCTGCGGCCTCGACCAACAGCTCCAACCCCGGGGCGCAGGTACCGGTCTGGCAGTGGGCGGGCGTACCCACGATGTACGCCAGCGGGGTGCCCGCGGCGAGTGCGTCGGTGAGGGTGAGTTCGTGGAACGGGCACGGCTCGGGGCCCAGTGAGCAGTAGGGCTCGACACCGCGGTGGTCGTCGACCGTCGGGGTGAGGAACGGCGGCAGCGGCGAGCCGGTGAGCGGTGATGCGACCTGCTTCGGTTCGAAGAGCTCGAACGTGGCGCCGTAGCCGTCGTCGCCCTGCAGGCGCAGCGTGTAGACGGCGGCCTCGGGCAGTTCGGCGCGGACCTCCCAGTAGGGCACGACGATGCCCTCCGAGCGCCGCTCGGCGACCAGGTCGACGATGCGGTCGCCGGCTGCGGTCTCGATCCACCCGTCGAGCAGTGCCGGGCCAGCGGTGAGCAGGTTCTGCCCATCGCCGAGGCTGATCGGCAGCCGCACGGGGCCGGGAGTGAAGAGCGGGCTGCTGGGGAAGCGCTGCACGAGTTGGAAGCCGACCGGCAGTGTGCCGTCGTTCCCGGTCTGTGCGGAGCCCCCTGCAGGCGTCTTGGTGTCCCCCTCGGAGTCACCGCATGCCGCGACAAACAGTGTGACACCACCGGTGATCAGCAGGTCGCGGCGCGAAAGGGCCATGCGCTGGAACGTAGTCTGTCCGTGTGGCGTTCGCATGGTCCCGCCGATCGCGTCGTGCGCGCCGACTGGAGCGCACCCGGCGCGGCATCGTGCTGGGTGGTGTCGTGGCGTTGACGCTGCTGTACGCCGCAGGCGTGCTCGTGCAGGTGCCGCGCATCCAGACCGACCTCGCGCAGCGAGTGGAGTCGGTGCTGCGCGCCGAGGGGGCGGACGCCGACGTCGAGTTCCTCGGCCAGGCGGGCCGCATCCTGTGCCGCACGCCGCTGCGGTTGCCGAACGAGGTGCTGCGGCGCGCCTCGGCGATCGACGGTGTGCAATCGATCGAGCTGGCACCGACGTGCAGCGAGCCGTTCGTGCCGCCGGCCACGGCCCCTGCCACGACCGCGACGTCCAGCACCACCACGACCAGCACCACCACGACCAGCACGGTGCCGCCGACCACGGTGGCACCGGCCGTGCCGGTGCTGCGCGCCACACTGGCAGACGGTGTGATGACACTGAGCGGCGCCGTGGCCTCGCGCGAGCAGAGGGCTCAGTTGCTGGAGGTCGTCGGTGCGGTGCTCGCCGACGAGAACGTGGTCGACGACCTGGATGTCGACGCGACCGTCGGGCCTTCCCCCGACGTGTTGTCGAGGTTCGCACTGACGGCCCAGGCCATGGTGGTGCCGCTCAGCACCGGTGAGGTGGGTTGGACCTCCGACGGCCTCGTGGCGCGAGGGGTGTTCGCGGACGACGGATCGCGGGCGGCCTTCCAGACCGCCGCGGACTCGATCGGTGCGGTTGCGACGCTCACCGAACGTGCACCTGCGACGGCAGCGGATGCGACCCCCATCGAGGATGCGATGAACATGCTCGTCACCGCGACCCCGGTGCTGTTCGCCAAGGGCGAGGTGACCATCGACCCCGCCTCGTTCCCCACCCTGCAGCGGGTGGCCGGTCTGGCGAAGCGGCTCGGCGGCGTGCGCATCGAGGTGCAGGGGCACACCGACACCGAGGGCGATACCGAGCGGAACCGCGAACTCAGCCAGCGTCGGGCCGATGCCGTGCTCGAGGCCCTGGTGTCGTTGGGCGTGCCCCGGGCCGATCTCGTTGCGGTGGGGTATGGCGAAGCCCAGCCGATCGTGGACCAGAATGGTGCGGAGATCCCCGAGCGCAGCCGGCGCGTCGTGTTCGCCGTGACGGTGATGCCATGAGGCAGCATTCGGTGTCGGCAGGAGGGCAGGGCAGGGCGTGTTCTACACACTGAGCATGTGGGCGATCTGGTTGGTCGTGGCCGCCCTCATCGGAGGGGTGATGGCGTGGCTGCTGCGCGGCCTGCGACTGCCGCGAAAGCGCCACACGGATGCGACGTCGGCGGAAACGGCGCAACTGCGCGCACGGGTCAACGACCTCGAGATGATCGCTGCCGAACGCGATCGCCTGCGACTGGAACTCGGTCAACGCCCCACGGCACCTCCTGCCGAGGAAGCGGACCAGGAGTCGTTCGCGACCGTGCAACTCGAGCGCGACCTCGCTGCATCGCAGTTGGCCGAGACGCAGAAGTGGATGGCCGAGTTGAGGGTGCGTCTCTGGAACTCGGATTCGATGGTGCGCGACCTCCAATCGGTCATCCGGGCGAACGCGGTAACGGGTGCGCCCCCGAAGCCTGATCTCGTCGGCGGGTCGCGGGTGCTGGGCGTGCCGGTGCTGAACAACGACTTCACCCTCATCGAGGGGGTCGGTCCGCGCATCGCCCAGTTGCTGACGGAGAAGGGCATCACGACGTGGTGGGCGCTCGCCAACAGCGACGTCGAGTTGCTGCGGTCGGTGCTGCGCGAAGCCGGCCCGAAGTTCCAGGTGCACGACCCGCGTTCGTGGCCGCAACAGGCGCGACTGCTGGCCTTCGGTGAATGGGAGAAGTTCCTCACCCTCGCCGCTGCGTTGCGCTACGGGCACCCATCGAGGTGAGCGATCGACCGACGGTGGCGTTCACCCTCGACGGGGTGGAGGTCCGCGGCGATGCCGAGGTGTCGCTGCTGCATTCCCTGCGAGCCGCCGGTGCCACCTCGGTGAAGGATGGCTGCAGCCCGCAGGGCCAGTGCGGCTGCTGCACGGTGTGGGTGGACGGGCAGCCGAGGGTGTCGTGCGTGACGCCGACGGCGCGGGTGGCCGGCCGCTCGGTGACGACCCTCGCTGGGCTGCCCGACGCGCAGGAGTGGGCCGGGCGGCTGTGCGACTCGGGTGGCAGCCAGTGCGGGTTCTGCACCCCGGGCATCATCATGCGCCTCGCCGCCATCCCGCCCGCCCAGCGCACCGACGCCTCGGTGCGGCAGGCGTTGCTGGCGCACCTGTGCCGCTGCACGGGCTGGCAGACGATCGTGGAGGGGGCAGTCGCCGATCCGCGCCCGGTGCCGGGCCGGGCGTGGCACCCCGAGCCTGCGGCGCGCCGTGCCGAGTTGGAGGGTGGGGTGGCACAGCAGGTGTCGCCCGCGGTGGCGCTGGGCAGGGGCGGGTTCGCAGCCGACACGGCACCTCCCGACGCATTGGTGGCCGTGCCCGGCACCGACGGGCAATGGGTCGTGGCCGAATCCGCTGCTGCAGCGCTGCGTGCTTCGGGCAAGGTGCAGGGTCGGCGCACCACCGAGCCGCTGAGGTGGCCGCTCGAGGTGCCCGAGGGCGAGTGGGTGCGCACCTTGCAGACCACGTGGGTCGAGCCCGCGTACGTCGAGCCCGATGCCGCATGGTGCGAGCCGGCGGGCGAGCCCGTTGGGCCACTCGGCAACGGCGGGGCGTTCGGCGCGAAGCAGCAGAGCGAGGTCCGCGAGGCGGCCCGACGACTGGCGGCGCAGCACGGCAGAACCGTGTTGGCGATGTACAGCCGCGAGGACGTCGTGCGGCTCGGCCCGAAGCGCCCGCCGATCGCTGCGGGCATCAGGGCCGACGGCACGGGCATCATGCGTGTCGTGCGGACGCCGGGCATCGCCGATGCGATCCGCTCCGTGGCCCCGGGCCTCGAGGTGCACGAGATCGACGTTCAGGGGCCGCCGACCTCCGCGGACATCAGGGCGGCGGGATGGGCGGAGGCCGCGGTGCTGTTGGCCCCCGACGACGGCTGGGTGACGAGCCCGCACGGCGGTCGGGCGCACGCAACCGTCGACGACGATGGCCGCGTGCACGTGACCGTTCGCTGTGGGGCCGTGATCGACGAGGGTGTGGTGCGCAGTTACGCCATCGGGGCAGCGCACATGGCACTCGGTTGGGTGCGGCGTGAGGCCATCGCCGTCGACGCCGAGGGGGTGCCGCTCGATCTCACGATCCGCAGCTTCGGTGTGCTGCGGGCCACCGAGAGCCCGGAGGTGCGCGTGAAGGTGATCACCGACGGCCGCAGTGTGAACGGCTCGGACGCCGTGTTCGCCGCGGTGGCGTTGGCGGCGTGGCGGGCAGCGGGCTTCGCGCCGCGTTGGCCTACGATGCGCACATGACCAACCCTCTCGGGCCCTACACGCCGTCGGTTCGCGCCGGCGACTGGATCATCGTCAGCGGCCAGCTCGGCCTGCAGGACGGCGCGCTGGTGGAGGGTGGCGTTACCGCCCAGACCACGAAGGCCGTCGAGAACCTGGTGGCGCAGTTGGCCTCGCAGGGCGCCACGCTGGCCGATGTCGCCAAGACCCTGTGCTTCCTCACCGACATGGACACCTTCGCCACCTTCAACACCGCGTACGTCGCCGGCTTCGGCGATCACCGTCCGGCCCGCAGCACCATCGGCGTCGCTGCGCTGCCGCTCGGCGCCGTGGTGGAGATTGAGGCCTGGGCGTTCAAGCCACTAGGGTGACGCCGTGCCCGGTGCCATCGCCATCATCATTGCGCTGCTGATCTTCCCCGTGCTGGCCATCATGGGCACGGTGCTCATCGCAGGCGGCCTCGGCTGGGCGTTGCACCGTGACGCCGAGGAGCGTCACGAGGGCAGCGAACTGATCGACGTCAACTACTGACCCACCGGCGCGATGCCGCCCCGCTGGCTTGGCAGACTCTCGGTCATGCATCAGCACGACACCTCCACGGAGGTGCTGACCCAGGCGATCATCCGGTACGCGGTGGACCGGGTGCGCATGGACCCACCGCTCGACGGGCCCCACTCGCCGGCCGAACTGCGGGCCATGGCCGGTCGCACCATCACCGAGCAGGGCATCGGCGGCCTCGAGGCGCTGCGGGTGTTCAGCGAGGTGCTCGCGCCGTCGTGCATCTCCACCGACCACCCGCGCTTCCTGTCGTTCGTGCCCGCGGCGCCGACCGAGGCGAGCATCCTGTTCGATCTCGTCGTGGGGGCCTCGAGCATCTATGCGGGCTCGTGGCTGGAGGGCGGCGGCGCCGTGTTCGCGGAGAACGAGGCGCTGCGCTGGCTGGCCGATGTGGTGGGCATGCCGGCCGAGGCGGGCGGTGTGTTCGTCAGCGGTGGAACGGCGGGCAACCTCAGTGCGCTCATCGCCGCGCGTCATCGCTGGCGGGAACGCGCGGCGGGCGCACACGACCGCACCCGGGGTCTGATCATCGCCTCGAAGGGCGCCCACAGCAGCGTGGCCTCCGCGGCGAGGGCGATGGACGCCGACGTGATGTCGGTGGAAGCGGATGCCGAGGGCCGCCTGCGCGTCGATGCCCTTCGTTCGCTCGTGCAGTCGCTCGACCGCTCGGACCTCGATCGGCTGTTCGCGCTGGTGGCCACGAGCGGCACCACGAACGCAGGTGTCATCGACCCGCTGGCGGGCATCGCCGACACGGCATCCGAACTCGGCGTGTGGTTCCACGTCGATGGTGCCTACGGCGGGGCAGGTCTGCTCGCGCCCAGCGTGCGCGACCGCTACGTCGGCATCGAGCGCGCGGACAGCTTCATCGTCGACCCGCACAAGTGGCTGTTCGCCCCCTTCGACTGCTGCGCCCTGCTGTACCGCGACCCGATGCAGGCGCGTCGGGCGCACACCCAGCACGCCGAGTACCTCGACGTGCTGCAGGGCGACGACGAGTGGAACCCCAGCGACTTCGCGCATCACCTGTCGCGCCGGGCGCGCGGCCTGCCGTTCTGGTTCAGTCTCGCCACCCACGGCACCGCGAGGTACCGCGACGCGGTGGAGCAGTCGCTCACCGTCACCCGCGAGGGCGCCAGCCTCATCCGCGAGTCGACACATCTCGAGTTGCTGATGGAACCGGAACTGAGCGTGCTGCTGTTCCGCCGCGTCGGCTGGACTGCCGATCAGTACCAGCAGTGGAGTGACGCGTTCCTTGCCACCGGCACCGGCTTCGTAGTGCCCACCTCGTGGGCGGGCGAGACCGTGCTGCGCGTGTGCATCGTGAACCCCCGCACCACCGTCGACGACATCCGTGTCGTCATCGAGTCGCTCGTCTGAGGGAGGCCCACATGGCCGATCTGCTCATCCGCAACGCCCGTCTGGTGGCCACCGTCGACCCGGCGCGACGCGAACTCCCGGGCGGATGGGTTGCCGTCACGGGCGGTCTCATCGAGGCGGTCGGTGCATCCGCCGACCCGCAGCCCGAGGCCGCCGAAGTGGTCGACGCCGGTGACTGCCTGATCACACCGGGTCTGGTGAACACCCATCACCACATCTACCAGAACCTGACGCGCGCCTACCCGCCGATGACCGATCGACCGCTGTTCGGCTGGCTGCAGAGTCTGTACCCGCTCTGGCGTGCGATCGACGAGGAGGCCGTGTATGCCAGCGCGTTCGTGGGGCTTGCCGAACTTGCTCTGAGCGGCTGCACGACCAGCACGGACCACCTCTACCTGCACCCCCGCGGGGCGGGCGACCTGCTGTCGGCCGAGATTGCCGCGGCTCGCGAACTGGGGATGCGGTTCCACCCCACCCGCGGGTCGATGAGCCTCAGCGAGAAGGACGGCGGCCTTCCGCCCGACGACGTGGTGGCCGACGACGACGAGATCCTGGCTGCGAGCGAGGAAGCCGTGCGGCGGCACCACGACCGCAGCCACGGGGCGATGGTGCGCATCGCGCTCGCGCCGTGCAGCCCGTTCAGCGTCACCGAGCGGCTGATGGTGCAGTCGGCCGAACTGGCCGAGCGACTCGACGTGCGGCTGCACACCCACTTCGCCGAGAACGCGGAGGACGACGAATTCTCGCTGGCGACGTTCGGCTGTCGCCCGATGGAGTACCTCGAGCGCACCGGTTGGTGCAGCGACCGCACCTGGGTGGCTCACTGCGTCATGCCGAACCACGACGAGATCCAGCGGCTCGGTGCCGCCGGCGTCGGGGTGGCGCACTGCCCGAGCAGCAACTGCATCCTGTCGTCGGGCATCGCTCCGGTCGTGCCGTTGCGTGACGCGGGCGTGAAGGTGGGTCTGGGGGTCGACGGTTCGTCGTCGGCCGACAGCGCCTCGATGTGGCTGGAGGCCCGCTCGGCCATGCTGATGGCCAAGCTGCGCGACGGGGCGCACCGGGGCACGGCCCGCATGGCGCTGGAGGTTGCCACGCACGGCGGCGCCGGGTGCCTCGGCCGCGAGGGCGAGATCGGCGTGATCGCCCCGGGCGCCGTAGCCGACCTCGCGGTGTGGCGCCTCGACGGTGTCACGTTCGCGGGAGCGCTCGCCGACCCGGTCGAGGCGTGGCTGCGATGCGGCCCCACGTCGGCCTGGCACACCATCGTGCACGGCCGGTTCGTGGTGCGTGACGGCCAGTTGCTGCATCCCGACCTGCCGCACGTGCTGGCATCGCACGCGCGGCACGCGGCCCGCATCCAGCGCTTCGGCTGACAACTCGCCGCAGAGGTGCGGTCAGGAGCTCCAGCGGCTCTGGCCGAAGCGGTAGCCCACGCTGCGCACGGTCTGGATGAGGTTGGCGTACTCCTCTCCCAGCTTGGCCCGCAGTCGACGGATGTGCACGTCGACCGTGCGGGCGCCGCCGTAGTACTCGTAACCCCACACCCGGCTGAGCAGCATCTCGCGTGTGAACACCTTGCCCGGGTTCTGCGCGAGGAACTTCAGCAACTCGTACTCCATGTAGGTCAGGTCGAGCGGCCGCCCCTCGATGCTCGCCTGGTACGTCTCGAGGTTCAGCACCAGACCGCTGTGCTCGACCATCTCGTGCTTGGCCTCGGTCGCACCGCGGAACAGCAGGTGACGCAGGCGCGCCTCGACCTCCATCGGGTGGAACGGCGTGAGGCAGAAGTCGTCGAACAGGTCGTCGCGCATTTCGAGGTCGCCCAACTGACCGCCGGTCACCAGCACGAGCACGGCACCGACGGGGGTGTCGCGCTTGCGCAGTGCCCGACACAGCGCCCAGGCGCCCTCGGGGTCGCTGTCGCAGGCGGCCACTGCGCCGGCCCACCCGCCGGCGGGTTCGTTGCGCGCTGCGTCGTCGGCGCTGCCGACCGCCTTCCAGCGGTAGCCCGCGAGGTCGAGCGTGCGCGCCAGATCGGGCGGCGGCGGCTCGGGGAAGACGGCCAGCAACTCCACTACAGCGACCTCAGGTACCGGTTCAGTTCGTACTGGCTGACGTGGGTCTTGTACTGGCGCCACTCACTGCGCTTGTTGCGCAGGAACCATTCGAAGATGTGCTCGCCGAGGGCCTCCTGCACCAGTTGCGACCGCTCCATCACCTTCAGCGAGTCGGAGAGCGACTGGGGCAGCGTCTCGATGCCCAGCTTGGTGAGCGCCGAGTCGTCCATCTCGAACAGGTTGCTGTCGGCCTCGGGAGGCAACTCGTAGCCCTCGGCGATGCCGCGCAGGCCCGCGGCCAGCAGCACGCTGAAGGCGAGATACGGGTTGCAGGCGGGGTCGGGCGAGCGGTACTCGATGCGGGTGGCGCTGGGGTTGCCGCGCTTGGGGATGGGCACGCGGATGAGGCCGCTTCGGTTGTTGCGCGCCCAACTGATGTGCACCGGCGCCTCGAAGCCCGGCACCAGCCGCTTGTAACTGTTCACCGTCTGGTTGGTGACCGCCGTGATCTCGGCCGCATGACACAGCAGTCCGGCCATGAACTGGCGTGCCCTGAGCGACAGGTTGTAGTCGTCGTCGGGTGAGTGGAACGCGTTGGTGTCGCCCTCGAACAGGCTGAGGTGCAGGTGCATGCCGCTGCCCTGCACGCCCTCGAGCGGCTTGGGCATGAAGGTGGCGTGCACGCCGTGGCTCGCCGCGACCTCCTTCACCACGAGGCGGAACGTCATGATGCTGTCGGCCATCGAGAGGCCATCGGTGTGCCGCAGGTCGATCTCGTGCTGGCTGGGCGAGTCCTCGTGGAAGCTGTACTCGACGGGAATGCCCATGGTCTCGAGCGTGCGGATGGTGTGCTTGCGCAGGTTGCCCGACACGTCGG
>JBJTXX010000589.1:0-1904 GCA_046082485.1 Actinomycetota bacterium | reverse complement strand
CCCTTGCCGGCGTGCCCGGGGGAATTGAATTTTTGTGGGCCACGCTGCCTCGGCTGGTGCCGAGGCGTCGTCGCAGGTCGGTGCCCGGGGATGGGTTCGAACCCTCACTCCCCTTGCAGGGAAGGGGGTTTAGGCCGCCGGGAACCTGTCCATCCTGTCTCGCTCAGTCCGGAAAGTCCCGAGAACACTGGGTTTGACTCCTGCCCAGTCCGGCGATTCCGGCAGGTTCCGGGAGTTGTTGAGCGCGGATTGAGCACCCGGACGTCGTCTGGCTGGCCCTGAATGGGACGGTCTGACCTGCAGGGCGATCGGCCACTTGCCCCGCCCTGCAGTCGTTTACCTGTGGGGCGACACGTCGGTGAAATCGGAGAATCTGGGTGCGCCCGCCTCCAGCGGGACCCGTGCGGCGTTCGCCGCGAACGAGATGGCGTGGTACCAGCCCGACAGCATGCAGACGTCGAGCATCTGGCCGTCGTCGAGATGAACTCGAAGAGCATCCCATTCCTCATCACCTGCGTCGGCTCGGTCGTGGAGTGCATCGACGAACGCCAGAAGGGCGCGTTCGACCGGATCGGTCCAACACGTGTCGGCTGGTGTCCCGTGAGTGATGGATGCGATCTGTTGGCGGGTGAGCCCGACCCGTTCGGCGAAGAAGGCGATGTGGACTCCCCACTCGTACTCGCAACCGCAACGGGCCGTCACGCGGTCGATGACGAGCTCTCGCTGACGCATCGACAACGAGAGCTGCTTCGACAACTCGTAGGCGCCCCAGCTGCGCATTGCCTTGGACATCGGCAGATTCCGGGCGAAGGTTCTGAACAGCGCGATGGGCGGCACGCCGGGAGGCACCATCGCCTCGAGGATCTCGCCCGTTTCAGCCTCGAAGGGCGCCTCGAGCGGCGCGATTCTGGGTCCGTCGCTCATCGTCTACGACCCTTCGCTGGGAGAAGGATGGGGGCTTCGAAACGCTCGACGACGGCGGGTTGCCCGTAGCGCTCGAGCACACGTGCCCCCCAGGCGTCGTTGAACCACGCATCTGCGCTGCGCCCGTCGGCCCACAGGTACGCACCTCCGAAGGTGCCGTGATCGGAGATGACGAAGTGCTTCCGAAGCAGCCCGGGGATCGACCGGTACTCGGTCTCGGCCGCGGCGAATCCGGCGTTCAGCAGGTCCTCGGTCACACCCGCGGGTGTGGGGATCTCGACAAGCGTCACGACGTGGCGGCCACCGCGTGCTGCCGGGGTCCCACCTGACACGTTGTCGATCGTGAGCGGAGCCGCGAAGAAGCGGACGTTCGGTTCGGCTCCCCGCTCGCTCCGCACGCGCTCGAACCATGCCTCGTCGAACCAGGCCTCGGCGGCGGCCCGGGTGTCCCAGTGGTAGACGCCACCGAACTCGCCGCTCTCGGACTCGATGGTGAAGATCTTGTAGTCGAGACCGGGCAACGACTCGTACAGGTCGATGGTCGCCGCCATCTTGCGTCGAACGAGCCATCGTGGCGCGAAGCGGGGGGTCGGAACCCTCACCACCACCACGACCGGTTGTGTGTTGTCACTCATTGGACCTCTCCTCTCAGGTCTGACTGGTCAAGGTCGTTGACAAAGACGATCTTCGTGGCGGGCTCGACCATGCCGTCGACGGCGGCGCTGAACGGAACGATGCGATCGACGATGCGCGCCGGGTCGAGCGCGCCGCTGGCGACGAGGTCGAGCACGGCTGGTGCCGTCGAGCAGGCATGCACCCGTCCGATCTCGTAGCGGACGCCTTTGAGGTACATGGTCTGCAACGGCAGCGCTGCGGTCGGTCCCGCTCCACCTGACACGCTCGTGCACACGCCACAGGCCTCCACCGAACGCAGTGCAAGATTGCGTCCGTGGTCGAGCACGTTGGCGTCGACCACGATC
>JBJTXX010000588.1:0-976 GCA_046082485.1 Actinomycetota bacterium | reverse complement strand
CGTGTTGAACGACGAGGGCACACTGGTGCTGCGCCGCGCCGCGGTCTGGGGCAACACGGCGGTGTACGGCGGTGGTGTCTACAACAACGACTTCAACCCCTCGAACGCGTATCCCGCGTCGGCCACCGTCGACCGTTCGTTCGTGGGACGGAACTCGGCCACCGACCACCAGTGCCCGACATGGTTGATCCTGCCCGGCAACCTGTGCGGCGCAGGTGGCGGCATCTTCAGTGAGAACGCGCGGACGACGGTCGTGAACTCCACCGTCGCCGAGAACCAGGCGTCCACGTTCGGTGGTGGCCTCTACAACCTGCGGCTCGGGACGGCCTCGGCCGCGCAGGGCGCGATGCAGCTGACGAACGCGACGGTGTCGGCGAACCACGCGGGCACCGAGGGCGGGGGAGTGCTGGTGAACGGTGCGCCCGTCACGGCGACGAACACGGTGCTGGCCGACAACCACGCGGGTACCGGCCCGGCCGACTGTTTCCTCGTACCGGGCAGCACGATCGCGTCCACGGGGAACAGCGTCACCACGGACTCCCGGTGTCGGTTCCTGCAACCCACCGACCGCATCTCGACTGCCCTGCTGGCCCCGTTGCCCGCGACGGTGACCGCAGCCTCGACGATGCCGCCCATCATCGGGAGCACGGCGATCGGCAACGCCGCGTCAGTGGTCTGCGCGGCCTCGCCGGTGGCTGCGGTGGATCAGGTCGGCGCGGTGCGGCCGCAGGGTGTCGGCTGCGACATCGGTGCCGCCGAAGCCTCGGTGGCACCACCCGGAGCGAGCAGCACCGGCCGCCCGGCGGTGTTCCGCGCGGGCGTGTTCCGCACGCGGCCCACCCAGGCGAGCGGCGCGGCGACCACGGCGACCTCGCTGGGTCTGGCCGCCGACACGCCGTTGATGTGCGACTTCGACGGAGACGGCACCCGGTCGGTGACAGTGGTGCGCCCGCACCTCTCGGGCGGCCTGGTCTGG
>JBJTXX010000587.1:0-2594 GCA_046082485.1 Actinomycetota bacterium | reverse complement strand
GTCGAGTTGCCGCAGCGTGCCCCCCATGTAGTGCACGTCGTCGGTGTATCGGTCGTCGGTGGCGTAGGTGGCGCACACTGCCCCGAGTTGCGGCGGGCAGTCGGCTGCCATGTGCAGCGAGTTGAAGCCGCTGTAGCTGGTGCCCAGCATGCCCACCCGCCCGTTGCTCCAGGGCTGGTCGGCCACCCACGACATCACGTCGCGCAGGTCGCTGCGCTCGACGTCGGGATACTCGTCTTCCGCGACCCCGCCCGAGTTGCCGGTGCCCCGCAGGTCGAGGCGCACCACGGCGAAGCCTCCCTCGCCGGCGAATCGCTGATAGCTCTCGGCGTACGACGACGTGATGTCGTCCTTACGGTAGGGAAGTGCCTCGAGCAGCGTTGCGAACGGGCCGTCACCCTCCGGCAGCCACAGGCCGAGCGCCAGACGGGTGCCGTCGGTCGCAGGTATCGACAGCGTGCTCACCGAGAACTCCATGGCTGCCGAGGGTAGCGTCGGCTCCGTGGGTGCTGAAGCGGACGTGGTGGTGGTGGGCCTCGGTGCCCTCGGGTCGTCGGCCGCGTACTGGCTGGCCCGACGTGGCGTTCGTGTGGTGGGCCTCGAGCAGTTCGAGTTGGGTCATGTGCGGGGCGCCTCGCACGACCACTCGCGCATCATCCGCCGCTCGTACCACACGGCGCTCTACGCCCGGCTCACGGCCGATGCGTACTCCGCATGGCAGTCGCTCGAGGCCGACGCGGGTGAGCAGTTGATCACCGTCACCGGCGGCGTCGACCTGTTCCCGGCCGGCTCGTTCATCGACCCGCACACCTACACCTCGGCGCTCACCGAAGCGCGGGTGCCCTTCGAGTGGATCGATGCCGCGGAGATCCGCCGCCGGTGGCCGGCATTCGCCGACGGCACCCTCATGCACGGTGACGTGATGGGCATCGCCACCGACGGTGCGGGCATCGCCCCGGCAGCGCGCGGCACCGCCGTGATGCAGCGCATGGCGGCGCAGCACGGTGCCGACCTGCGTGCTCACACCCCGGTCCGTTCGATCCGCCCGGTCGGCGGCGAGGTCGAGGTGCTCACCGACGCCGGTGCCCTCCGCGCCGGTCACGTGGTGCTGGCCACCGATGCGTGGACGGCGAAACTGCTGCGCAGGGTCGACATCGAACTGCCGATGATGGTGACCCGCGAGCAGCTGAGCTACTTCCCCCACGCCGACCTCGATCGGTTCGCAGTGGGTCGGTTGCCGGTCTGGATCTGGATGGACGACCCGTCGTTCTACGGTTTCCCCGTCTACGGCGACACCACGGCCGTCAAGGCAGCGGAGGACTGCGGCGGCCCCGAGACCGACGCCGACACGCGTACCTTCGAACCCGACCCTGTCATGGAGCACAAGTTGGCGACGTTCATGGAGTCGATGTTCGGACCCGGCTTCGGTGCGCCCCGCTCGGCGACCTGCCTGTACGCCATGACCTCCGACCGCGACTTCCTGCTCGACACGCTGCCCGGGCTGCCCCAGGTGAGCGCGGCACTTGGCACCGGCCACGGCTTCAAGTTCGCTGCGTGGTTCGGTCAGCGTCTGGCCGCCCTCGCCTGCGGCGAGCCGGCGGGAGCCGATCTCGAGCCGTTCGCGTTCGGCCGCGAGGCGTTGCACCGGCCGATCGACCGCGCCAACTGGATGGTCTGAGTCATGCGCCGCGCTGTGCCCGCGCTGCTGCTGGTGCTGCTGCTGGGCCCCGGTCTGGCCGCGTGCCGCAAGTCGTCGCGGCCCGAGGCTCGAACGGCGTTCATCACCCAACTGCAGCAGGAGGGCGGGCTCAGCCGTGACGCCGCGGAGTGCATCGTCGAGCGGTTCTTCGCCGATCGAACCGACCAGGAGTTGAAGGAGTTCTTCGAGCGCACGGAGCTGACCCCGGCCGAGGCCGAGGAGTTCGGCCGCCTCGCGCAGCAGTGTGCGCCTGCCACCACCGACAGCGACGCCGCAGGCTGAGCAGCGTCAGTCGGCGGCGGGCGGCGCAGGAGCCGCAGGGGCCGTCGCGGCCTCTGCCGCCGGGGCGTCCGCCGCGGGAACCTCGACCTTCTTCTTCGGCGGCGGCACTCCCACGGTCGGGGCCTTGTCGGCCCACTCCGGCCAACGGCGGCGGCTGACGATGCTGAGGGTGCGCAGCAACTTCATCGCCACTTCGTCCTCCTGGGCGGGGCGGGCGATGATCGTGCCGTCGTTGATCATCCGGTTGATGACCTCCTCGCCCAGTTCGGTGCGCACGATGGTGAGGGTCCAGTCGTTGTCCTTGCCGATGCCCCCGGTCGCGATGTCGGCGTGTTCGGCGGCGAAGTCGGGGCAGTGCTTGCAGCCCTCTCGCGTCCACTTGTGGCATTCCTTGAGGTCGATCTCGTGGTACGAGCCGTCCTTCATCCAGATCTGGAAGACGCCCTTGATGTTCATCTTCACCATCTCCTGCTTCTTCAGGCCGTACTTGGCCTCGAACAGTTCGGGGAAGATGGCGTCGTCGAAGGTCTTGCTGCAGAGCAGGCCGATGTTGAACAGGAACGGCTTGCTGACCTTGCCCGCCTTGCGGTCCCACATCGTCGGCGGCGACGAG
>JBJTXX010000586.1:0-2402 GCA_046082485.1 Actinomycetota bacterium | reverse complement strand
CCGACCTCGGCGCCCGCTACACCGCCTACCGCGACGGCGTCGTGGCTGCGCTCGCTGCGCTGGAGCACGACGCCGTGGTGTTCAGTCACTTCGTGGCGATCAACGCCGTCATCGGGGCGGCGATCGGTGACGACCGTCTGGTGATCCGCAGTCTCGACAACTGCTCCGTCACCGTGGTCGAGATGATCGGCGGCTCGTTGCGCCTCGTGGAGGGCGGCCACGAGGCGGACACGTTGATCCGCTGAACGGCCCCGCGGCTGGCAGACTTCGCACATGAACCCCCGTTCCCGTGCACTTGGCCTCTTGCTCTGCGTGGCGCTGGTCGGCGGCTGCAGCAACGACGAGGCGAGCCCGGAGACACTGCCGCCGACGTCGCTGCTCGACACCACGACCAGCACTGCCGCACCCGAGACCACCACGACCGTTGCCGACAGCACGACGACTGCTGCCTCCACTTCGACCTCCACATCCACCACCAGCACGATTGCGGTGGTGGAGGGGCTCGAGATGTCGGCCGACGGACTCGGTGACGCCCTGTTCGGGGCCGAGGCGGACGGCGTGATCGAGTACGTCAACGGCATCCTCGGAGGGCCCACGAACGACACCGGCTGGCAGGACCCGATCGCGCTCGGCGCACCGTGCCCGGGCACCGAGATCCGGTTCGTGGAGTGGCACGACCTCTCCCTGATGTTCGGCGACGACTCGCCGGCGGCGTCGGGCTTCCGGCACTTCGCGTCGTACACCTACGGGCCGCCGCTGTCGGGCCAACTCGAACCGTACGGGCTGACCACGTCGCTCGGCATCGGCGTGGGCAACACGGTCCGTGAACTCAGGGCTGCCTACCCAACGGTGGTGGTGAACCCGGCCGATGAGATCAGCAGTCCGTCGTTCTTCATCGAGGAGGGTCTGTCGGGCTATCTCACCGGCGCCACCAACAACGACGCGATCATCTCCTTCGTGGGTGGCTACGGGTGCGGCGAGTAGCCTGCCGCTGATGTTCGCCGCCGCCATCGACACGACCAAGCGCATTCACGAAGGATGGGCGTGGGTGGTGATCATCGGCAACGGTCTGGCGGGGCTCTGGGCGCTCAGCGCCAACTGGCTCGAGCAACTCCGCACCCGGGCGCTGTGGTGGTTCATCGGCATCGCAGAGGCGACGGTCTTCGTGCAGGTGGTGCTGGGTGTCACCCTGGTGGCGCGCTTCAAGATCCCGCTGCCGCAGTTCCATGCCTTCTACGGATTCGTCGCCATCGTGGCGATCGCTATCATCTACAGCTACCGCTTCCAGATGAAGCATCGCCTCTACCTGTTGTACGGGCTGGGCAGTCTGTTCGTGATGGGATTGGGCATCCGGGCGATGCTGATCGCCACGACCTGAGGCCGCTGTTCTTCAGTTGTCAAGGAGCGTTGGGTGCCGCGGTCACACGGCCCAGCGCCGCGGTGGCCCCGTCGACATCTGTCGCCCCGATGGCGTGGTGACCACGAGTTCGCGATGCCTGCCCAGCCGCACCTGCCAACCTCGGTCGTGCACGAGGTGATGATGACGACTGCAGAGCGGGAGCAGGTTCGCGAGGTCGGTGGGGCCGCCGTGCCGCCACCAACGGATGTGGTGGATGGTGCAGTGGTCGAACGCGACATCGCACCCGGGCATCGCACACCCGCGGTACAGAGCGCGCAGTGCCCGACGCTGTGCTCGGCTGGCGAGGCGGGTGGATCGGCCGAGGTCGAGGGCGCCCGGCGCCTCGATCACCACACCGTTGCGCACGACCACCCGGTGGGTGCGCGTGCCGGGATCGGCTGCCAGTGCGTCGAGGACGCGCTGTGGGATGTCGACGGGAAGGCCCCAGTCGATGTCGGGTGAGCCAGCGGGCGCAGTGTGGTCGACCACGACGACGATCTCGGCGGAGCGACCCCCGGACCGCCCCGACCCGGCGTCTCCGACGAGTTCCACCAGTGCGAGGGCCCGCAGGAACGCCTGCCGCTCGAGGGGGTCGTCGGGGCAGCCGGGGATGGGCGGCCCGTGGTGTAGCGCCTCGACTCGTGCGGCGAGGCATCGGTCGAACCCGAGTGCACGCCACGGATCGAGCGCGAGTCGGTAGATGGTCATGCCGGTGTCGCGGTCGGTGCGGGCCGTGAGCCGCGCACCCGCCTGCTGTGCGGCGAATCGTTGCTCGGCAGGATCGCAGGGAGCACCGTCGGTTGCGGGCCGGAGCCGCTCGAGCCGTGCGACTTCGCGTCGCAGCCACCTGGCGAAACGAGCGGCCGTGCCGGAGCATGCAGCGTGCAACAAGCGGGCTTGCTCCTCAGCGAGCGACTGGCGCTCGTGGGAGAGCAGTCGTCGCACGGCCTCGGCGAGACGATCGAGATGCGCCGCCGACACCTCGCCCTCACGCAGCGCCTCC
>JBJTXX010000585.1:0-3328 GCA_046082485.1 Actinomycetota bacterium | reverse complement strand
CGCCGATGATGGCGCGGCCGCCGCTGGCCACCACCCGGGCGAGGGTGTGGGGGTCGGGGAAGTCGCGCATCAGCCGGTCGGCCTGCTCGACCACCCGCAACGTTTCGCGCGACACGGCCTCGTCCACCATGTGACGGCTCTGGCTGCGTGACAGGATGGTGCGCAGATGGACGTTGAACGCCACCACGTAACGGTCACGGTGCTCCGCGCTGCGGTTCTGGTCGGAAGGATCATGGGAAGCGGTGGGCACGGTGTGGGTCCTTTCCATGCCTTTTGTTCGGGCATTGGGTGCGGTATGGTGAGAACATGAGCAGCAACTTTGAAAATCAAGCGGCTGCAAATGTGAAACGAGCCTACACACCCACACCGTGGCGACGCAAGCCGTCGTTGACGGTTTTTTCCGGCCTCAGCGTCCTCGCCAAGGTGACGGGTGTGGCGGGGCCGGCGACGGTGGCGAACTGGCGCACCCGCCTGACCGGCTTCCCCGCGCCGAAGTCGAGCGGCAAGTTCGACCTGGTCGAGGTGCTGGAGTGGATGCGTGACCACGGCCCTCGGCGCACCGACGTGCGAGACGTGCCGGTGCTGAGGGTGTGGCCGCACTTCGCCGCCGCCTACCAGGATTCGGCGGAGGCGCCGCCGCCCGCCGCCAGGGCCACGATGGTGGCGCTCGTGTTGCTGCGGCACGCGCTGCAACGCATGCGGGTGCAGACCGATGGCGGCCTCGGCTGGCAGGGTCTGGTCGACACCGTGCTCGAGCCGCACCACGCCGATGCGCCGCTGTGGGTGCCCTTCGCCGACTACCTGCGCCTGCTGGCGAGCGACCTCGAGGCGGCTGACGCCAGGTTGCGAGGCCTCCTGGTGGAGCAGCTGACGGTGACGGGCGACGATGCCCTGCACCTGATGGACCTCGTCGATCTGCTCGACCGCATCGATGAACGCGGCTCGGAGGAAGCGCTCGACCACGTGCTGATGGTCGACCCCGATCGCAGCCGTTCCACGAGGGCGAGCGGGCGCCGGCTGGCGCGGCTGGCCGTGGCGATGGCCCGCCTGCAACCCGGGCACGTGCTGCTCGACCCCGCGGTGGGCGAGGGCTCGGTGCTCTCGCGGGCCTGGAGCGACGTGGGCAGCAACGTGCAGTTGTTCGGTCAGGAGGTCGACCCGGCGGTCTGGACGACGGTTCGTTCCCGACTGTTGCTGCAGGGCGTGCAGGCCGACCTCGGCTCGCGCCCCGCTGATTCGCTACGCGACGACCAGCACGCCTCGGTGCGAGCCGATGCGGTGGTCATCGATCCGCCGCTCGGCGAGAACGCGCCGGCGCTCGACCGCTGGATCGAATACGGTCTGTCGCACCTCGCGTCCGCCGGGCGAGCGGTGGTGGTGCTGCCGATGCACGAGTTCGTGTCGGTGCGCACCGTGCGGCGCCGGCCCCAGGAACGCATGCGCAAGATGCTGGTCGGCCTTCTGGCCGACGACCTCGTCGAGGGAATCCTCGTGGTGCCGGCCCGCCTGCGGCCCGACGTGGTGGGGCCGTCGATGCTGGTCTCGCTGCGGCCCGGTGGCGGCAAGGTGGTGCACGTGGTGCACAGCGAGGCCGATGCGGGCGGTCTCTGGACGGCCGGCCGCCTGTCCCAACTCGCTGAGGCCATCCGCACCGATGGCCTGGAGGCCGCCGGTCGCGGCATTCCGGGTCTGGTCGTGCACAGCACGCCGGCACATCGGGTGTTCCCGGTGCTCGAGCAGGCCGCGTCGGTGAAACCGGGTTCCGAGAGGTCGGCCATCGGCAAGCTCGATGCAGCGCAGGTCTTCGATTCCGTCAACCGGCACCGGGCATCGCGTCCCAGCGTGCTGCTCTCCCTCGAGGCGTTGATGGAGCAGCCCGACGAGGCACGCGAGTCGTCGTGGTCGTATTCGGTCGCCTCGGAGCCGCCCGCATCGGCGCCGCCCGCGGTCTCGGCGGTGGAGGAACTGTCGGCCCGCTTGCGTGAGCTGTCGCAGGAGGCCTCGCAGCAGCGACGGGCATTGAGTCAGTTACGCGATCGGCAGGCGATGTTGCGGGCATCGGTGCGGGAGCTGCTGATGCAGTTCGAGTTGCACCGGTCGGGCATCGACGCTGCGACCTTCGAGGAACTGCGCCGCTACATCACACGGGTCGAGCACGAATTGGGCTGATACAGGCTTCGTTCGGAGTGCCGAGCCCCGACCACGGATGCTGTTGGCGAGCAATCGTATGTGATGCCGATACCAACTGGTGTCAGGCGGTGTCGATGGGGGATGCCGGGCGGATCCACACCTGGTAGCGGGTCATGTCGTCCGCTGATGCGGGTTCCCATCTCGCCTGCCACATCTCACCGGGCACGATGCCCCGCACCCGCAGGTATTCGTCCTCTCGGCGGTGGGCGTTCTTGATGTCGCTGGCCAACTGGGCCGCCGTGCTGCGGCTGTAGGTGCGCCCGACCAGGGTCCAGTCGTCTTTGGCTCGGGCGAGGTCGAAGGTGCGGCACCAGAACGATGAACGACGGTGCCGGAACGGGGAGGGTTGCACCTGCATGGAACCGAGATTGGCGCGGCGATTTGCGCTGCACAAGATCAGGTTTGTGCCGCGTGAGACAAAACTGTCTCACCGATTTTCGGCACTCGCAGGTCTATGGCTGTGTTGATGGTTCGCCATCGTCGCTGCTGTTGTCGCGATCGGTGTCGTCGGTGTCACGGCGAGGTGGCATCAGCGATGCCCACACGTATTCCACGCAACCGGCAGCGTGCTGGGCTGTGTCGGCATCGGCTGCAGCTGGCAGCGTCACCACCATGTTCAGCACGGTCGACCGCAGCATCATGGCGAACACGCCGACGCGTTCGGCGTCGAACGGCAGGCGCCGTGCGGTGGGGGCGTTGAAGTCGCCGCGGGCCGCGGCCTCGAGCAGCAGGCGCTCGAACATCGAGCCGATGGCGTCGGGTCGGCCCGCACGCGGGGCGATGCCGCTGAGGTCGAGCATCAGCAGAGTTCGGGTGAGGGCACGGTTCTCGGCGGCCTTCGTGGCAACGCGGATGGCCAGTCGGTAGAGCAGCGTCATCGGGTCGGGGTCGCGCAGCGATCGGCGGTCCTGTTCCAAGCTCTCGTCGAACCACGGCGCCCATTCCTCCCATGCGGAACGGATGGCACCGGCGACGCCGCCGACGTGTGTCTCGACGGTGCGTTCGCTGCAGCCGGCGGCGTCGGCCAGTTCGCTGACGGTCGGCATGGCCAGTCGTTCGCGGGAGAACAGTCGGATGGCAGCCTCGATGATCTCGGTGCGGGTGGGCGGTACGGAATGGCCGCGCACCGGCAGGTCGA
>JBJTXX010000584.1:0-2107 GCA_046082485.1 Actinomycetota bacterium | reverse complement strand
GGGCCTCGGGTTGCCGCCCGACTGGTTCGAGGGATTGGCGGACCGCCACACCAGTGCGATGCGCGCCCTCAACTATCCGTCGGTCACCGACGTGGGCGAGGTGCCCGACGACCAGTACGGCGCGAGTGCCCACACCGACTACGGCACCCTCACCATCCTGCTGGCCGACACCACCCAGCGCGGTCTGCAGGTGCAGTCTGCGGACGGTTCGTGGGCCGACGTGGTGCCCGAGGCGGGAGCCCTCGTGGTGAACCTGGGTGACGCGATGGCGAGGTGGACGAACGACCGGTGGCGCTCGACGATGCACCGCGTGGTGGTGCCGGAGCGGCGGCGACAGTCGATCGCCTTCTTCCACAACGCCAATTGGGACGCCCGCATCGAATGCCTGCCGACGTGCCTCGACGACGGCGAACTCCCGCGTCACGAGCCGATCGAGGCCGGCCCGCACCTGATGCACAAGTTCCGCAGCACGGTGAACGACTACTGACATCTCATTGGTTCTGTCGATCGATTCCATCAGATCAATCGAATTGCCATATCAATCGATCACCCTTACCTTGATGGTCGTTCCCTATCGGACCAACCCCCAAGGAAGACAGACATGTCACTCGTCAACACCGAGATCAAGCCGTTCATCGCCACCGCCTACCACCAGGGCTCGTTCGTGCCGGTCACCGACGCCGACCTGCGCGGCAAGTGGTCGGTGGTGTTCTTCTACCCGGCCGACTTCACCTTCGTGTGCCCGACCGAGTTGGGTGACCTGGCCGACCACTACGCCGAGTTCCAGTCGCGCGGCGTGGAGGTCTATGCGGTCAGCACCGACACGCACTTCACCCACAAGGCGTGGCACGACACCAGCGACACCATCCGCAAGATCCAGTACCCGATGATCGGCGACCCGACCCACCAGTTGGCTCGCAACTTCGAGGTGCTGCGCGAGGCCGAGGGTCTGGCCGATCGCGGCACGTTCCTCGTCGACCCCCACGGCGTCATCCAGTTCAGCGAGGTCACTGCAGAGGGCATCGGCCGCAACGCCGAGGAGTTGCTGCGCAAGGTGAAGGCCGCCCAGTACGTGGCGGCGCACCCCGGCGAGGTGTGCCCCGCCAAGTGGCAGGAGGGCGAGGAGACGCTCGCCCCGTCCCTCGACCTCGTCGGAAAGCTCTGACGGAGACCGCCATGCTCGAGCCCACCCTCGCCACCCAACTCGCCACCCAACTCGCCACCCACCTGCAGCGGCTGACGCAGCCCATCGAACTCGCCGCCGCACTCGACGACTCCCCCAAGTCGGCGCAGGTGGCCGAACTGCTGGCCGAGATCGCCGCGCTCTCGCCGATGGTCTCGGTCACGCAGGAGGATGACGAGCGCCGACCGTCGTTCGCCATCCGGCGTGTGACCACGGCCGCCGGCACGGCGGACGAGGTGCGCTTCGCCGGCACGGCAGACGAGGTGCGCTTCGCCGGCATCCCGCTCGGCCACGAGTTCACCTCACTGGTGCTGGCGTTGCTGCACGTGGGTGGGCACCCGCCGAAGGTGACGCCGGAGGTGGCCGAGCAGGTGCGCAACCTCGAGGGCGACCTGCATTTCGAGACGTTCTTCTCGCTCTCCTGCCAGAACTGCCCCGACGTGGTGCAGGCCCTGAACGTGATGAGCGTGCTGAACCCTCGCATCCGCCACACCGCGATCGACGGCGCTCTGTTCCAGGACGAGGTGGAGCAGCGGGGCGTGATGGCAGTGCCCACCGTGTTCCTGAACGGCGAGGTGTTCGGTCAGGGGCGAATGAGCCTGGAGCAGATCGTCGCGAGGCTCGACACCGGTGCGGCCGCCACACAGGCAGCGCGACTCGACGCCAAGGATGCGTTCGACGTGCTGATCGTGGGTGGCGGGCCGGCCGGCGCGGCAGCGGCGGTGTACGCAGCCCGAAAGGGTGTGCGCACCGGTGTCGTCGCCGAGCGATTCGGCGGGCAGGTGCTCGACACGCTGGGCATCGAGAGCCTCATCTCGGTGCCGCACACCGAGGGCCCGAAGTTGGTGTCGGCGCTCGAGCAGCACGTGCGCGAGTACGACGTCGACGTGATGGACCTGCAGCGGGCCACCCGGCTCGTTGCCC
>JBJTXX010000583.1:0-1143 GCA_046082485.1 Actinomycetota bacterium | reverse complement strand
TGGTGAAGGCCAGCGAGATCGTGCGCCGCATCGCCCAGCACCGCCCGCTCGCACAGATCCACGACACGTGGCGCGGCTACGTGGAAGCAATGGAGTTCGACGCCGAGCTGACCCGCGTGCTGCTGGACCCCGTCGCCCTCGGGGAATGGGCGCTGCACCACCCCGACCGGGGCTTCGCCGCCGACTGCCACGCCTGCACGCACATGACCTTGTCGCCCAACGTGCTGCGAGCCGACGGCAAGACCAACAGCATCCCCTCGAGCGTCGAGATCGAGGTCGACATCCGCACCCTGCCCGGCCAGAACGACGACGACGTGCTGAACCTGCTGCACGAACTGATCGGCCCCGAACTGCTGCCCAGCGTCGACATCCAGTTCCTGCACGGCGACCGTGCGTCATCGCACTCGCCGGTCGACTCGCCGCTGTGGCGATCGCTGGAACGGGCCTCGCACGCCGTCTACCCCGACGCCCGCTGCGTGCCCGCCATCACCCCCGGCGGCACCGACGCCAAGTTCTATCGACGCGCCGGCGCAGTCTCGTACGGCTACGGCCTGTTCTCGAGGGAGCTGTCGTACGACGACTACGTGGCCATGTTCCACGCCGCCAACGAACGCTGTGACGTGCACTCCCTCGCCCTCATGGAACGCCTCTGGAGCGACATCGCCGTCGACCTTCTGGCCTGACGCCCGCCCGGGTCTCGGGCCTCAGATCACCCGCACGAACGAATCGGGGCAGTCGCCCGTCAGCACCACGAACCGGGCCTTGATGCGCCGCACCTCGCGCTCGTGCTTGCGCCAGTCCGACCACTTCCAATGGCTGGTGACGAACACGACGAGATCGGTGTTCGGGCAGTGGATGCCGGCGTGTTTCACGGCCTGGTCGAGCCGGTCGTACAGCTTGTCGCCGTCGAAGCAGAAGGCCAGCAACACCGGGCAGCACTGGCCCCCGCCGTCGGAAGGGATGACGTTGATGCCTTGGTTCGCCAGCTTGCCGTGCAGGCCCTCGAGCCGGCGCTCGGCCTTTCCCTTCGTGCCGGTCTCCACGGCGTTGGAGATGATCGGACCGATGTTGAACCGGTGCTCGCCGTGTGCCGGCAGGTCGAGCTCGAGCTGTTCGAGGATTCCGGGGATGAGGTCGCTGATG
>JBJTXX010000582.1:0-1441 GCA_046082485.1 Actinomycetota bacterium | reverse complement strand
GAGAGCATCATCGGCTCGGTGCTGGGCCTCGCAGGCGTCGAGAACGCCAACCGCTGGATGCCCTCCGGCGCTGGCGGCGCACTCTGGAGCCTCGACGACAACCCCGGTGGTCTCGGCCGCTGGGGCGGCGGCGCCTACTTTCTCGCGGTCGTGGTGATCCTGCTGCTGGTGGGCAACGCCATCACCTCACGCCGCGACGCCTGAGCGCGCGGCACCCCCATCGGGCGTCGCCGGTACATTCCGGTCATCGGTCGTTCCAACCCCGCAGTCGTCGCCGACCAGCCCTACTGGTCGCTGCCTGTCGAGCAGGTGTTCGCGCTCGTCGACAGCAGCCCCGGTGGATTGGTCGGCGACGAGGCGGCGCGCCGGGCCAGCGATGCACCCCCTCCGCTCGGCCGCCAGAAGTCCACCGACCTCGAGTTGTTGGGTCGGCAGTTCCGCAGTCCCATCCTGATCCTGCTGGTGGTCGCCGCCGTGCTGTCGCAGGTGCTGGGCGAGACCACCGATGCCGTCATCATCACCGCCATCGTGGTGGCCAGCGGCGTGCTCGGCTTCTTCCAGGAGCGAGGCGCCGTGCATGCGGTGAACGCCCTGCTCGCCTCGGTGCAGGTGCGTTGCAGGGTGCTGCGCGACGGCAACCCCGTCACGGTGCCGATCGGCGAGGTGGTGCGCGGCGACGTGGTGCTGCTGTCCGCGGGCGACGTGGTGCCGGGCGACTGCAGGGTGTTGCAGGCGAACAACCTGCTGGTCGACGAGTCGGCACTCACCGGCGAGGCATACCCCGCCGCGAAGTCCACGGAAGCGGTGGTGCCCGACGCGGAGTTGGCCGATCGCGACAGTGCGGTGCATCTCGGTTCGCACGTCGCCAGCGGCGCGGGCCGGGCCGTGGTGGTGAGCACCGGCAGCGCCACCGAGTTCGGCGCGGTGTCGGCACACCTGGCCACTCGCCACGTGCCGACCTCGTTCGAACGTGGCGTCACCTCGTTCGGCCTGTTGCTGCTCCGCGCCACCGCGGTGCTGGTGATCGGCGTGTTCGTCGCGAACATCGCCCTCGACCGACCGTTCATCGAGGCTCTGCTCTTCGCCCTCGCACTTGCGGTGGGCCTGACGCCGCAGATGCTGCCGGCCATCGTGACGCTCAGCCTGTCGCGGGGCGCGTCGCTGATGGCGGCCCGACGGGTGATCGTCAAGCGACTCGATGCAATCGAGGACATCGGCGGCCTCGACGTGCTGTGCACCGACAAGACCGGCACCCTCACCACCGGCAGTGTCGGTATGGACGCGTCGCTCTCGCCGAGCGGCGAGCCCGACGAGGCGGTGGCGCGACTGGCGTGGCTGAACGCCCACCACCAGACCGGTTTCGCGAACCCGATCGACGACGCCATCCTCGCCACCGTCCGCGCGCCCGACGATGCAGGCGAGCGGGTGGCCGAACTGCCCT
>JBJTXX010000581.1:0-4672 GCA_046082485.1 Actinomycetota bacterium | reverse complement strand
GCGTTGATGTTGTACGCCTGCCCTGTCGCATCGGTGCCGATGGTGGCCACCACGGGTACGAAGCCGTCGTCGAGCAGGGCGGTGAGGATCGTCGGGTCGATGGCCTGCACGTCGCCCACGAACCCCAGTTCCGGGTCGCGCGCCGTCGCCCGGATGAGGCCGGCGTCCTCGCCGCTGACGCCCACGGCCAGGTTGCCGTGCACGTTGATGGCGGCGACCAACTGTGGGTTCACCTGCCCGATGAGCACCATGCGGGCGATGTCGACGGTCTCGCGGTCGGTGACGCGGAGGCCGTTGCGGAACTCGGTGACCTTGCCGAGGCGCTGCATCAGGTCGGAGATCTGCGGCCCACCACCATGCACCACCACGGGCTTCATGCCGACCTGCCGCATCAGCACGATGTCCTGTGCGAATAACTGCAGGGCGTCGTCCTCGGATGCCCCGGCGAGCGCATTGCCGCCGTACTTGACCACGACGACCTGGTCCGCGAAGCGGCGGATGTAGGGCAGTGCCTCGACCAGCACCGAGGCCTTGTCGGCTGCCGAGGCGCTCACGGGAACAACCCCACGCTGCTGAGGCCCATCGTCTCGGGAAGGCCGAGCGCGACGTTGGCTGCCTGCACGGCGCCCCCCGAGGCGCCCTTGGTGAGGTTGTCGATGGCGCTCAGCACCACCACGGTTCCCGTGCGCTGGTCGACCCTCGCCGTGAGGTGCGCCGCGTTGCTCGCAAGGGTTGCCTTCGTGCTCGGCGACGCCTGGCCCACCACCACGAACGGTTCGCCCTCGTAGGCGGCGTGCAGTGCGTCGAGCACGCTCTCGGTCGTGGCGCCTGCGGAGGGCTGCGCGTAGCAGGTGGCGAGGATGCCTCGGTTCATCGGTGCGAGGTGCGGGGTGAACAGGACCTGCGCACCGACCTCCTGCTCGATCTCGGGCGTGTGACGGTGGTCGAGCAGTCCGTAGGCCTGCACGTCCTCGTCGACGGTGCAGAACATCGTGTTGTGCTTCGGGGTGCGACCGGCTCCGCTGACACCGGTGATGCTGTTGACCACCACACCGCTCGTCTCCACCAGACCGCAGCGCACGAGCGGCGCGAGCGCGAGCGTCGCAGCCGTCACGTGGCAGCCGGGTGTCGCCACGAGCGCCGCACCCTGCAGCGCCGCACGGTGCAGTTCAGGCAGGCCGTACACCGCCGACGCGAGCAGATCGGGTTGGTCGTGCTGGAAGCCGTACCACTGCGGGTAGGCCGATGCGTCCTTCAGTCGATACGCAGCGGAGAGATCGACCACGCAGCGCACCCGGCCCACCAGCTGCGGGGCCATTGCCATGCTGGCCTCATGGGGAAGGCCGAGAAAGACGAGATCGAGGCCGGCGGCGCGCTCGGCGTCGAACGACTCGAACATGAGGTCCGGGTAGCGGGCCGCAAGGCTGGGGTAGAGCTCCGCAGCGCGCACCCCTGCCTGTGTGTCACCGGTGGCGTACGCCACCTCGAACTCGGGGTGCTGGGCACACAGGCGCAGCAGCTCCGCCCCGGTGTAACCGGATGCACCGATGATGCCGACTCGGACCATAGACGCATGATCATACGGTTCTTTGTATGCTCATGCAACGACCGGCACCGTCCGTCAGCGCTCGAAGCGCATCTCCGAATCATCGAACCCGAGCGCGCCGAGCATTGCGGTCAGCATGGCGCGTGTGTTCTGCTCCGCTCGACTGCGCAGACCCGAGGCCTCCGCTGCGGCCGCCACCTCTTCGACCGCAGCCGCCTGCAACGCGTGCTCGCTGGTCGGGTTGTCGCTGAACAGCCCGCCGATTCGGTTCAGAAGTCCGCGGTCACGGTTCATCACATGGCTGTGCTCGAGATCGAGCACCGGGGTTGCCAGCACTGGCTCCGGAAGGGTGACGGTGACGGTGACGGTGCCCTCCCCCTGCGGCAACGTGATGGCCGCATCGGTCAGCGCACCGAAGTCGACCACGGCATCGACGCTGCCGAGCGCCGCGTACTGCACGCGCTCGCCCGCGATCACCGACGGCAGTAGGGCCACGTCGTCCTCACGGTCGACCGTCACCTCGAACTGGCCCTGGGCCGCGTGGTCGTCGGCGAGATCGCACAATTCCACGAGGAGCGGCGGCAACGACCTGTCGACCGTGGTGGTCGCGAACGGGTTGCCCAACAACTGCAGCGAAACGATCGCTGCGGCCACCAACAGTCCGGCGGTCACCGCCCCGGCGGCGTACACCGAGCGGGCGCGGCGGCGAACCTGCTTGAACATGGAACCATTCCCTCCTTGCGGGACGCACGTCCCGAAACGCCCTTTGGACGTGCACAATGGGTGGGTGAATCCCCGGTTTCCCCCGAAGCCTTCCTCGTGCAAGGGGCACCTGCTCGTGGCCTCGCCGCCGCTCGCCGACCCGAACTTCGATCGCACGGTCGTCTACGTGATCGAGCACGGCGACGACGGCGCCGTCGGTGTGGTGGTGAACCGCCCGCTTCCGGAGACCCTTCCCGAGCCGGTGGAGCGCTGGAACGATGAACTCAGCGCACCGGGCCTCGTCTTCGAGGGAGGCCCGGTGGAGACCGAGGCCCTGATCGCTCTTGCGGAGGTGCATGGCGAGAGCGAAGCCTGGACACTCGTCGACGACACCCTCGCATCGCTCGACCTGTCGCTGGACCCGGCAACCGCTGCGGCCGGCGTGCTTCGACTGCGGGTGTTCCGCGGCTACTCGGGATGGGCGCCGGGCCAACTCGACGAGGAACTCGACCAGGACGCGTGGATCGTGCTGCCTGCCACGCTCGACGACGTCTTCACCGCCGGACCCGGCGAACTCTGGAGATCCGTCCTGCAGCGTCAGGGAGGTCGACTCGCCTGGCTGGCGAAGGCCCCCGACGACCTGAGCGCGAACTGAGAGGGTGTCTCCCGTTTCGTCGCTCCGAACGCCTCGACGAGATCGCACATGCCGGGCACTCCGCACCACCTCGATCGCTGGTGCGGATCCGGTCCACCACAGACCAGATCCGTACCAGCGGTTGTCTCGCGAGGAACCCCGGCACCACACAGCATTCGGTGGCCGACGACCCATCAGCAGGCGTTGGTCACCAACGTGATGGCCGGGTCGCTCTAGCCCCTCAGGGTGGCGCCCAGTTTCCCGACCGCCGCCACAACCTTGTCGCGAACACCGGCGACGTCGGCGTCGGTGAGCGTGCGGTCGAGTGCCTGCAGTCGGAGGCGATAGGCGAGGCTGCGGGTACCGTCGGTGAGCCCTCCGCCCCGATACACGTCGAAGAGCGAGAGATCGACGAGCACGTTCCCGGCACCCTGCCGGATCGCCTTGTCGACCTTCTCCGCCGAGACCGACGCCGGCACCGCGAACGCAAGATCGAGGTCGCTGGAGGGGAACCGGCTGGTCGGCTTCCACTGCGCCACCTTCGGTTCGGCGGCAAGCAGCAACGAGAGGTTCAGTTCGAGCACGGCGACGCGCTCGCTGACGCCGTATTCATCGAGCACGTCGGGGTGGACCTCCCCCACCGCTCCCACCACGTCGCGACCGAGCGACAGCGTGGCCGAGCGCGTCGGGTGCAGACCGGCGGGCACGTTGCCCTGGTCGACCCTGGCGCCCCACCCCATCGCCGAGGCGAGTTCGCGCCAGATCTCGACCGCCGCGGGTGCCGCCCGGCCGGCCAGCACCACGCAGAGCGCCTCGTACTCGTCGGGCAGGTCAGCCGTGCCGGGCGGGTAAACGTGACCGATCTCGAACAGGGACACCCCCGACCGGCGGTGCGACTGGTTGAACTCGATGGCCTTCAGCATTCCCGGACGCAACGAGGTGCGCAGCACGTCGTCACCCACGACGAGTGGGTTCACCAGACGGACCGCATCACCCGGCAGACCCGCCCGGGCGAGGTCGCCCTCGGTCAGGAACGGGTGCGGCATCGCCTCACTGACCCCCAGTCCCAGCAACACCTGGCGGAGTCGCCGACGACGCTGCTGCACGGGGCTGAGGCCACCCGGAACCGTCGACTTCGGCACCGTCCTGCCGAGGGCGCCGTAACCGTGCAGTCGGGCCACTTCCTCGACGACGTCGATCTCGAGCGTGCAGTCGGGCCGCCACGACGGAACCCGCACGGCGAGGGCACCCACCTCGGCCGACTCGCAGTCGAACCCGATGGCGCTGATCAGTTCGGTGATCCGTTGGGCGGTGAAGGGAACCCCCAGCAATGCCGCCACGCGCTCGGGTCGCACGTTGATGACCGTCGCCCCGGGCAGATGCGGGGTGCGGGCATCGACCATTCCCTCGTGCACCTTCAGGTTCGGGCAGGTGAGCGACAGCAGTTCGACGAACCTGCCGATGGACGACTCGATGCCGTACGGATCGACGCCGCGCTCGAAGCGTGCCGAGGCCTCACTGCGCAGACCCATCCGGGCGACGGTGCGGAGCACGGCGGAGGACTCGAACCATGCGGTCTCGAGCGCCACCGTGGTGGTGGCGTCGCTGATCTCGGTGTTCTGGCCGCCCATGATTCCGGCGATGCCGATGGGGACGTCGTTGGCGTCACAGATCAGGAGGTCGTCACCGGTCAGGGTCCGGACGACACCGTCGAGGGTGGTCATGGTCTCGCCGTCGCGCGCGACACGAACCCGGAACCCCCCTCCACCCAGCGTCTCGAAGTCGTAGGC
>JBJTXX010000580.1:0-10907 GCA_046082485.1 Actinomycetota bacterium | reverse complement strand
GGCTGGGCTCGGGCACCCGGCCCGCGATCTTCATGGTGGCGCTGGTGTGCACACCTGCGTTCGTGTTCGCCACGGTCGACGGCATGCGCGGCGCCGACCCCGCTGCGCTGGAGTTGCTGCGCTCCGTCGATGCACGGGGCTGGGAGGTGCTGTGGCGGCTGCGCCTGCCATCCGCGGCACCCACGCTGTTCACGGCATCGCGCTTCGGGTGGGGCCTCGCGCTCGCCGCCGCGTACTACGTGGAAGGCGCCAACTTCTCGAGCGAGGGCCTCGGCGCCGTCGGCAAGGCAGCGGCCGCCCAGAACGAGTCGGCCGCGTTGTGGGCGGCCGTGCTGGCCACCGCCGCACTCGGCATCGCCGGGCTCGTCGGGTTGACGCTGCTGCAGCGACTGGTGCTGCGCTGGCACGTCTCGCAACGTGCCACACCCGCCTGACGGGATACGGTGACCGTCCGATGGAAACGCCCGCAGCGCCCGACCTCTCGCACCTGCGTGCTCGCATCGACCAACTCGACGCGGCACTGATCGCCATCGTCAGCGAACGGCTGGCCGTCTGCCGCGAGGTGGCAGAGGTGAAGCAGCGGTTCGACACGCCCGTCATCCAGCCCGCACGCGTCCGCGACGTGGTGACCTCGCGACGCCAGATGGCCATCGAGGCGGGCGTCGATGCCGACTTCGCCGAGCAGATGTTCCGCGTGCTCTTGACCGAGACCCACCGCATCGAGGTGGCCGGGCACCGCCCCGACCCGGCGCCGGAGAAGCCCGCCGCAGGCGCAGGCGTGCCCGGCCTCGACACCGTCGCCAGCCGCGTCGACCACGTCGTGGTGGCCGTGCCCAACCTGGCCGCGGCCACCGCGTCGCTGCGCGACCGTTTCGGCTTCCACGAGATGCCGCTCGCCGAACCACTGCCCGGTATGGCCGCTCTGTCAGCCGGTGGCGTGACGTTCGTGCTCGTCGGGCCCGAGGCATCGCCCGCCGTGGCGAACTACGTCGAGACCCGCGGTGGCGGCGTGCAGCACGTTGCCCTCGAGGTGCTGAACGCCGGCTACGCGAGGGCCTGCCTGGCCGATGCCGGTGCTCCCCTGCTGACCGACGTCTTCGTCGACGGCGACGGGCACGAGCAGTTCTTCGCAGCCACCGACCCCGCCACCGGCATGCAGTTGGGCTTCATCTCGCGTACCGGCCACCGCGTGGGGGTGAGCGCGGCGAACGTGCTGGCACTCTTCGACGCGATCGACACCCCTCGGTAAACTGTCGAACCATGTCGTTCACCCGTCGCGCCGGCGCTGCCGGCATCGTCGCCGCCCTCATGCTCGCCTCCTGCGGCGGCGACGGCGACGACTCCACCACCGCCACCGATGCGCCGACCACCACCTCGGCGGTGCAGGTGTCGAACGTCGAGGCAGGCAAGCCGTTCCCCACCGACCGTTGCTCGGCGAACAAGGCTGCAGGACCGATCCTCTATCTCTCGAGCTTCGACTTCGCCGCTTCCGCCTCGATCGTCGACGTGCTGGTCGCGAAGTCGAAGGGCTACTACGAGCAGATGTGCCTCGACGTGCAGCTGAAGGCCAGCTTCTCGGTCGACAACTACCCGCTCATCGCCGCCAACGAGGCCCAGTTCTCGAGCGGTGGCTCGTTCAGCGAGATGGCCGACTTCGCCGGGGCCAACGACGCCGGTTTCGTGGCGCTGGCCGTGGAAGGCCGCACCGGCATCGACGCGTTGATCGTGAAGGACGGCGCCGTCGCCTCGCTGGCCGACGTGAAGGGCGCCAAGATCGGCGTGAAGGGTGCCATCACCCCCTCGGTGAAGGCGATGCTGGCCAAGCAGGGGCTGACGGAGGGCACCGACTACCAGACGGTGCTGCTCGACGGTTTCGACCCGAAGGTGCACATCGAGGTGCCCGACATCATCGGATTCCCCGGCTACAAGAGCAACGAGCCGTTGCAGCTCGCCGCAGCCGGCGCGAAGTTCAGCGTGTACGACCCCAGCGACTTCGACATCCCCGGCAGTTTCGGCATCGTCTACACGAATCGCACCTTCCTCGAACAGTTCCCCACCGCCGCGCTGGACTTCATGCGGGCCACCATGAAGGGCCTGGCCGACGCCATTGCCGACCCGAAGGCGGCAGCGGCGATCGCCGTCGACGCCATCAACGCGAACGGCAACACGATGTTCCTATCGCCCGAAGGCGAGACGGCGCGCTGGGGCGTGGAGAGCAAGTTGGTGGGCGAAGCCGCCGCCGACCAACCGGCCGGCCTGCCGCTGCTCGACCTGTTGCAGGCCGAGGTCGACACGTACGCCGGCATCGGACTGTTCGCGGATGGCGCCCCGAAGGCGGCCGACCTCGCCGACCCCACGGTGCTGCAGGCCGTCTACGCCGCCGATGGCACGGTGATCTGGCCCTCGGAGGGCTGATTCACACGCCCAGCACGGAGCGGGCGTGGTCGATGTCGTTCTTCAACTGGCCGACCAGGGCCTCGATGCCCGCGAACTTGCGCTCGCTGCGCAGGAAGTCGGTGAACTGCACCTTGGCCTGCTCGCCGTAGAGGTCGCCCTCGAAATCGAGCAGGTGGGCCTCGAGCAGGCTGTGGTCGGCGTGCTCGTAGAACGTGGGCCGGCGACCGAGGTTCATCGCGCAGGCATGGCGCGAACCGTCGGGCCGCACGTACCAGCCGGCGTACACGCCGTCGCTCGGCAGGCAGATCGAGTTCGGCACCTCGACGTTCGCCGTGGGGAACCCCAGCAACCGACCACGTTGGTCACCCTTCACCACCGGGCCGCGGGCCTCGAAAGGGTGGCCCAGCATCTGCGCGGCCAGTTCCACCTGACCGCCGGCCATCGCCCTTCGGATGACGGTGGAACTCAGCGGTTCGGCGGGGCCGTCGGTGCGGGGCAGCAGCGGCAGCGGTTGCACCTCGAAGCCCTCACGGGCACCGAGTTCGCGCAGGGTGCTGACGCTGCCTTCACGACCGCGGCCGAAGTGGAAGTCCTCCCCCACCACGATCGCCGAGGTGGCGAGACACCGCACCAGCACCCGGCGGGCGAACTCGACGGGGTCCTCCCCCGCTTGTTCCTCGTCGAAGTGCACCAGCACGGTGCCGTCGACGCCGGTGGCGGCCAGCAGCTCCAGTTTCTGGTCGAGGTCGGTGAGCAGACGCGGCGCACTCTCGGGCCGCACCACGGACGCCGGGTGGCGGTCGAAGGTGATGACCACCGATCGAGCGCCGGTGTCGGCCGCCAGGCGCCGCACCTCGGCGATGACGGCCTGATGGCCGCGGTGCACGCCGTCGTAGGCACCGATGGGGACCACGGTCCGCTGGCCGGGCCACGGTGACTCGGACAGGTCGGTGATCACTCGCACGTCGGAAAAAACTATCGGGCGGCACGGGCATCCGCCGAAACGGAACCCGTGCCGCCCGAGAGCGAGATCACTCGGTCAGAGCGCTCGGAACGCCGTGGCACTCACCGCCGAGCCACCGGGCGTGTCGACGCGGATCGGGGCGAGCCCCAGCGTCATGCCCGTCGGCGTGGTGATCACCACGCTGGTGGCCGTCCTCGACACGAAGGTGGTCACCACCCGACCGCCGATGGTGACGGCGGTCGTGCCAGCGAGGTTCGTGCCACTGATCGTGACCCGCACCCCAGCACCGCCCTGCAGCGGCGTGAAGGCGGTGATGGTCGGCCGCGGGATCACCGTGAAGTTGGTGGCGCTAATCACCTTGCCGAAGGCTGCCGTGATGCTGAGGCGGCCAGTGGCCGCCCCGACCGGCACCACGAAAGTCAGCACGTTGGTGTTGACCACCGTGAAGGGAGCGATCACTCCACCAACCGTCACCGACGTGACGCCCACGTAGTTGCGGCCGTTCACCGTCACCACTGCGCCCACGCCAGCGCCTGCGCTGGTGGGGGTGAAGCTGGTGATGGTGGGTGCGGCCGACACCTGCAGCAGGTTCGAGGTGCCCGCACCGCCGCGGGCCGTGATGACCAGCGGGCCGTTGGTGGCAGTGGTGGGAACCGTGAAGGTGATGGAGGTGCCGGTGGCGTTCACCGTGGCGCCGGCGATCGCCGTGCCGTTCAGCGTCACCGAGCGCAGGCCCAGCAACTCCGACCCGGTCAGCGTGACTGCACTGCCCGGACGAACCGGGTTCACCGAGGCCGCGGTGATGGCGGGCAGGCCGTAGGCGTCCCACACTCCCACCGAGGTCACCGTGCCGAGCGGTGTGGTGACGGTGATGCGACCATCGATGCCGCCGCCGGGAGCCACTGCCGTCAGCGTGGTGTCGTTCACCACGGTGAAGGAGGCAGCGGGCACACCACCGAACGACACCGCCGACACGATGGGCGCCGCCGGCACGAGGCCGTTGGTGAAGTTCCGGCCGGTGATCGTCACGGTCGTGCCGGGGGCACCGGCGGCCGGGGTGAAGGTGCCCAGGCTGGGCGCCGTGCCGAAGGCGGTGATCGAGCCGGCCGAGGTCACCGTGCCGCCCAGCGTCGTCACCTGAACGGCGTAGGTGCCGCCATGAACGCTGTCGGCGGGAAGGGTGGCCCACAGGCGGGTGCCCTCTGCCGCCGTTCCCACGACAGCCGGGTCCACGCCCGAGGCCGTCGGCGTCACCAGCGTGCCGACACCGGCGGCAGCGTTGGTGCCGACGAAGCGGATCTGGCTGACGTTCACCAGACCGGTGCCGGTGATGGTCACCGTCGTGCCACGGGCGGTCTGCGCCGGGCCCACCGCTGTGATCACCGGAGCCGGGGGAACCTCGGCCTTCAGGATGGTCTGGTGCGGGCTGTCCGCACCGTCGGAGTACATCACCAAAGCACCCCAGTGGGTGCCGGTGGTGGCACCGCTCACCGGTGGTGCGAACTGCACGGTGACGGTGCAGCTGGCGCCGGGGTCGAGACCCACGCCGGTGCAGTTGTCGCCACCCGTGGCCACCACGAATTTCGCGGTGTTCAGGCCGAGGTCGGTGTGGATCGAGCTGACCGTCATGCGGGCGAAGCCGACGTTGCTCAGCGTCACCGTGCGGGTCTGCGACGGCGCCGTGCGGGACACGATGCCGAAGTCGAGGAAGCCACCCTCCCCGAGGATGCCGGGCATCCGCGGAGTCAGCTGACCCTCGCCCACCGTCAGCGGGGCTGCCAGGTCACCGGTGTTGCAGGGAGGCTGCGCACCGGGGATCTCGCCCCACTCGTAGTGGGTGGCCTCGGTGCCGGCCAGCACGTTGCGGCCCAGCCACAGCGCCACGGCCGAGGTGGCCGGGTCGGTGGCCAGCGCCACGTCGGCGGCGCTGAGGCCCGAGAACGTTGCGACCCAGTTGTTGGTGGTGCCCTCGAAGGCCACCAGGCCCTGCAGGGCGCCCGTCGAATCGGCACGCACGTTGCCGCGGCCGTTCACCTCGAAGAAACCGGTCTTCGACACGAGGCGCACCTGGATGGAACCGGGGGCCAGACGCTGGCCGGCCACCAGCATGTCGCTGCCGTAGCCCTTCACCTTCACCACACCCGGAGCGGTCTGCACCGGCAGCTGGGTGACGACGATGCCCTGCACGATCGTCTGGTCCTGCACTCGGGAGCCGTTGCGGATCTTGGTCACGCCGAGCGCATCGGTCGCACGGGTGCGGACGATGTCGCCGGGCTTGATGTCGGGGGTGTTGCCCACCCAGCACAGACCACCCACGTGGTTGACTTCCACGATGCCGTCGAAGCCGAGGGTGCTGGGGTCGTCGACCGGCAATGCCGGAGCCGTCTCACCGATCACTTGACCGGCGCGCAGCACCTGGACGGTGACGAAGTCGCTGGCGTCGAAGCCCTGCGTGAACACGTAGTCACGCACCGGGAAGACGCCGATCAGGCGCGGGCTGAGCGGCGGGTCGTTGTAGCCGCCGTTGGTCAGGCTGAGGCCCGAGAGGGGCACCACGATGCCGCCGCGGTTGGCGTTGTTGGTGGTGATGGCCAACTGCCCCACCCGGCTGCCGACAGCCCTCGGGCGGAACCGCACGATCACTGCGCACGAACCGCCCGGCAGCACGGAGCCGGTGCATCCGTTCGACGAGATCGAGAAGTCCGCGGCATTCGTTCCGCTGATGGCACCCGTCGGGATGCTCACGGTCATCGACGCCTCACCGCTGTTGACCAGCGTCAGTCGGGACGTCGTGAAGAGGTTGACGCCACGCTCGATGAAGCTCAGGCTCGCCGGAGTCGGGGTCGCCCAGCTCTCGGCGGCGGCCGAACCACGGCCGGCGAGGTTCACGTAGGACGGCGTACCGACCACGTTCGTGCGCAGCACCAGCTGTGCCGTCCGGTTGCCGACGGCCTGCGGGGCGAAACGCACCCGGACGATGCAACTGGTGCCCACCGCGATCGGGGCGTCGAGGGGGCAACTGCCCGCTGCGGCCACCCGGGTGAAGTCGGCGGCATTGGCGCCGGCGACCGCCACGTTGGAGATCACCAGCGGAGCCAGGCCGCTGCTCTTGACCGTGATGTCGGAGGTGGTGCTGGTGCCGGCGAAGCCGGTGCGGGGCGCCTGGCGCACTGGGAACTGCACGTTGGACACCGGCACCGTCAGGTCGGCATCGGGGGCAGCGGCGGGGGCCGTGCAGGGGGCCTGCGGACCTTTCACCTCGCCGAACTCGTAGATCGTCTCCTCGGTCCCCATGCCGGGGTCACGGCCCAGCCACACCAGCGTCGGCGTGGCCTGCTGCGTCGCACGCAGCACGTCGGCATCCGAGAGGCCGGTGAACGTCGCCGTCCAGTTGAAGCCGGTCGGGTTGGTCACCGGGTTGATCGGGTCGAAGGCGATGAGGCCGTCGCCGGGGGCCGAGATCAGTCGGCGGCCGTTCAGCTCATAGGCATTGGCGGTGCTGGTGATCAGCTCGACGCCCAGGGCGTCGATGCTGAGGCGCGCGCCGTTGTCGTTGGCCGAGCCCTTCACCTCGACGGTTCCGGGAGCCGGGCTCGTGGGCGCGCCCGCCATGCTCAGGTCGGCGACCTGGATCTGGTAGACGCTGCCGTCGCCGTCGATCACGCGGACCTTGTCGCCGCCACGAATGTTCGGCGTCGTGCCGGCCCAGCAGGCCGCACCGGGGTGGTTCACCTCGGCGATGCCATCGGGGCCGGGGAAGAACGGCTCGGTCGTGCCGACGACCACGTTGTGACGCACGACCTGGATGATCACCGGGCGGTCCGGGCTGAAGCCCGCGGTCGACACGAAGTCACGGGACACGAAGGCGCTGATCACGTGACCAGCCGACGGGGGCTCGATCACACCGGTGGTGATCAGGCCGGCGCCCACCAGCTGCACCACCGACGCCGCTGCACCGGTCACGCCGAGCGTGAGGGTCGCGGTGCGGGCGGCCTCGGCCGAGGGGGTGAACGTCACGGCCACCGAGCACGAGGCGCCGACGGCAAGGGTTGCGCCACAGGTGCCACCGGCGACGATCGCCCAGTCAGCGGCGTCGGCACCGCCGAGCGCTGGCGTCGCGAGAACGGCCTCGGCCGCGCCGATGTTGGTGAACGTGATGGTCAAGGCAGGAGAGACCAGCAGCGGCTGGCGGGTGCCGAAGTCGATGAGGCCCTGCGTGGCGTAGAGGAACGGGGCCGCTGCGGCGGCAGGCGCGGTGGCCACACCGACGAGAGCGACCTGCAGGTTGCCGTTGACGGAGTCCGACACCATCGTGAGCACGCCATCGCGGCGGCCCTCGACGGTGGGGCTGAAGCGCACGACGACGTCGCAGGTTCCGCCGATGGCGACCACTGCTGCCGAGCAGGTCTCGCTCACGACGCTGTAGTCGCCCGAGGCAGACACCGACGTCGTGTGCAGGTCGCCGAACGGCGCAACGCCGTTGTTGGTGACCGTGACGATCATCTCGGGGGCAACCCCGGCAGCAGCACCCACCTGCGCTGCAGGGAAGAACACTGCGGCCTGCGCCGAGGCGGCCGGGCCGGCCTTCGGGGCGGTGCAGGGGGTCTGCGGACCGTTCTGCTCGCCGTACTCGTAGATGGTGCTCTCGGTGCCCGCGAGGGGATTGCGGCCGAGCCACTGGGCGCTGCTGGTGGCCACGTCACGGGCGTGCGCCACGTCGTGGGCGCTCAGCTGCGTGTAGGTGGCGACCCAGGTGGTGCCCGTGGGGTCGGCAGTGTCGTACGCGAGCACGCCCTGGAAGGCTCCGGTCGAGTCCGCGGCGATGCGGCGGGTGCCGGTGGCATCGAACGGGTCTGCCGTGCTGGCGATGAACTCGTGCGAGATGTCGGCGATGGGCAGAGGGTCGCCCGCTGCGTCCATGGCGATGCCGCGCACCTGCACCGTGTCGGGTGCCACCACGTTGACCGCGGTGGTGATGACGATGTTGGCCACCGGGGTCTGCTGGGCGACGATCTGCGCCGGGGTGGTGGCGGTGGCGGGCACGTGCTCCACCAGGCGCACGAGGTCGCCCGGCTTCACGTCGGGGGTGCTGTCGGTCCAGCAGGCGGCGCCGGGGTGGTTCACCTCGACGAGGCCGTCGAAGCCCGGGGTCGCGGGCACGTCGGACGGCACGAGGTCGTTCGACCAACCTGCCAGGGTTCCGTCGCGCCAGACCTCCACGTCGACGGTGCTGCCCTCGGCGAAGCCGGTGGCCGACACGAAGTCGCGTGCGGGAAAGAGCGTGACGATGTACGGGGCGACCGGCGGGTCGTTCAGCACATCGGGCACGACCGCACTTGCGGTTCCACCCAGTCCGACGACGGCACTGCCGACGGCCAGGGTGGCCGCGAGCAGCACGGCTATCGGCCGGCGGTGGGGGGCGGGGGACTTCGTCATCTCATGACCCTTTCGTGGGGATCGGACCGAATCTCGAACACGCTGTGCGGTATCGAGCCGTGCAACGTGGTCTCCACCCGGCAAGGAACATCGCCGCTAGTGGTGGGGCTGCACGCATTGTGGTCATGGTCCATAGACCTGTAAACCCGACGCAGGATGCCCACATCCCCGCACGGTCAGCCCAGCGGGGCCCGGTCAGGGAGTCGTCGAACCGAAAATCTCACGCAGAGTCAATGTCTTTCGCCGAATCAGCCCAGCAGGCCACGCCGAATCACACTCTTCGCGGTCGGGCAGACTGCCACTTGAAACTCCGGACCGCTGGTGACCCCCCAGCAGCACTCGAAAGAGGTGTTCACGAATGAGTCAAAGGACCCATGCCCTGCTGGTCGTAGGACCGATGGTTTCAGTGCTTCGGGATCACCACGACAGGTTTGGCACGGCCGTCACCTACGGTTTCGTACATCGCCAGCAGGTTTCCGGCCTCGTCCATCACGGCCCAGGGGCCAGCCCCGTCGAAGGCCGGCAGCACCCGCCCGTTGGCCACCTGGGCCGCGATCTGCGGGTTCACCGTGACCGATGGATAGTCGCGGACGGCGGCGCCGAGTCCCAGCAACTCCACCGAGTCGGGTGGGCGACTCTCCGCCGCCGTGAACCCGCCCACCGACACGCGCCGCAGACCGCGCAGGTGCGCACCGCCGCCACAGAGTCGGCCGAGGTCGTCGGCAAGGGTTCGCACGTAGGTGCCCTTCGAGCACCGCACCTCGATGTCGTACACCATCGGATCCGCCGTCGGGGCGGCCGCGAACCGATACACGGTGACCGGCCGGGGCGCGCGCTCGACCTCCACGCCCTCGCGCGCCAACTCGTGCAGCCGTCGGCCGTCGACCTTCACTGCACTGACCATCGGGGGAATCTGCAGGATGTCGCCCGTCAGGTGGGTGTCGATCGCCGCCTGCACCTGCTGCGGGGAGAGCTGTGGCATCTCGAACGTGGCGGTGACGACACCGGTCGAATCCAGTGAGTCGGTGGTCGACCCGAACACCACCTGACCGGTGTACGACTTGCCGAGATCGGTCAGGAAGCGCAGCAGCCGCGTGCACCTGCCCACACCCACGAGCAGCACGCCCGTGGCATCGGGGTCGAGGGTGCCCGCATGGCCCACCTGGCGCTCACCGAACCGTCGGCGCAGCATCGCCACCACGTCGTGACTGGTGACTCCGGCAGGCTTGTCGACCACGGCGAGGCCATGTGTCGAGGGAGGGCGGCGGCCCACGTCAGTCCTGTGCGTCGGGGCGCACCGGCAGCGTGCCCTCGCGGTGCAGGATCTCCTCGATGCGCTCGGCCGCCCGCAGCGACGCATCGGGCCGGAACGACAGGATCGGCGTCTTCTTGGCCCGCACCTGCCGGCCGACGCTCGCCTGGATGCGCACCCGGTGCTCGGCAAGCGCCTCGCCGATCTCGTCGTCGCCCTCCTCGCCCGCCAGCGAATCCCAGTAGACGATGGCCCTGTTCATCTCCGGGTCGACGTCGATCGAGGTGATCGCCACCAACGACAGTCGCTCGTCGTCGATGCGGATCAGTTCCTCGGCGATCACCTCGCGCAGCGACTCGCTGAGCCGGGCGGTGCGGGGATAACGGTGACTCGACATGGCTGAGTCCTTTCGTCGGTCGGAGCGACCGACCCTACCCGTGTCAGACGCGAGCGATCTCGCGCTCGTCGAAGGTCTCGATCAGGTCACCCGGCTTGAGATCCTGGAAGTCGCTGAGGCCGACACCGCACTCGAAGCCCTCGCGGACCTCGCGTGCATCTTCCTTGAACCGCTTGAGCGACTGGATGGAGCCCTTCCAGATGATCGTGCCGTCCCGAAGGAAGCGCACCTTCGAGCCACGCGAGATGGTGCCGCTGCGCACGTAGCAACCGGCGATGGCACCGATCTTGGGCACACGGAACACCTCGCGCACCTCAGCCTCGCCAGTGACCACTTCCTCGAACTCGGGGGCGAGCATGCCGACCATCGCCCGCTCGATGTCCTCGAGCAGCTTGTAGATGATCTCGTAGGTGCGGATCTCCACACCCTCGGTGTCGGCGAGGTCGCGCGCCTTGCGGTCG
>JBJTXX010000579.1:0-770 GCA_046082485.1 Actinomycetota bacterium | reverse complement strand
CGACCTTGGCCAAGGATTGCTGGCACGACACCACCGCCTTGCCGTCGATCAGCACCGTGCAGCAGCCGCACTGCCCCGACGGCGAGCAGCCGTCCTTGGGCGAGGTGACGCCCAGCTCCTCGCGCAGGGCCGACAACAGGTGCGGGTGGTCGTCGGCCACCTCGACCGGGGTGCCGTTGACGGTGAAGGCGGTGCTCATGGCAGCTCCACTCCTCGCTGTGCGGTGGTCCGGGTGTACATCTCGGGCCGGCGGTACCGGTCGAAGTCGAACAGGGTGCCCTTGTAGCGCTGGCACCAGTCGAGATCGCAGCGGGCGACGATCACCTCGTCGTCGGTGGTCAAGGCCTGGGCGACGATCTGACCGCTCGGAGCGACGATCACGGACTGACCCAGCGAGTCGACGCCTTCCTCTACCCCACCCTTGGCCACACCGACCACCCACGTGCCGTTCTGGTAGGCGCCGCTCTGCATCACCAGCGAGTTGTGGAAGCCCTGCAGGATGTCCTGACTCGGATCGGGCACGTAGTGGATCGGCGTGTTGTAGCCGATGAGCACCAGTTCCACGCCCTGCAGTCCCATGACTCGGTAGGTCTCGGGCCACCGGCGGTCATTGCAGATCGCCATGCCGACGATGCCGCCGAAGGCACGCCACACGCCGAAGCCCTCGGGGCTCGGCTCGAAGTAGTAACGCTCGGCATGTTGGAACGGCCGGTCCGGTTCATGGTGCTCGTGACCGGGGATGTGCGTCTTCTTGTAGGTGGCGACGATGC
>JBJTXX010000578.1:0-1269 GCA_046082485.1 Actinomycetota bacterium | reverse complement strand
CCGGTGAAGCAGGCGCACTACTGCGCGTCGAAGGGTGCCGTGGTGAACCTCACCCGCGAGCTGGCGGCGCAGTGGGCGCGCAAGGGTGTGAGGGTGAACGCGCTGTGCCCCGGGTGGTTCCGCAGCGAGATGACGGCCGGAATGGATGGCGACGAGGGCAGCCAGCGGTTCATCGCCACGATGTCGCCCATCCCGCGCATGGGCCACGAGCACGAGCTCGACGCAGCGCTGCTGTTGCTGGCCGGCCCGGGCAGCACCTTCATGACCGGTCAGAGCGTCATTGTCGACGGTGGTTGGACTGCCCGCTGATGCCGAGAACTAGGTTGTGGTCATGGGCCTCCTCGACAGGATCGACCTCTCCGCCCGACTCGAGCGCGACGAGTACGACAAGCGCGTGCTCAAGGGCCAGCGTCGTCTGCTGCAACTGCGGCTGACCCTCGGAGGGTTGATGGACGACACCCGGCCGGGGCCGGGCATCCTCGTCGTGATGGAAGGCCCGGATGCATCCGGCAAGGGAGGCGCCATCAAGCTGATGGTGAACCACCTCGACCCGAGGCACTACAGCGTGGTGAGCTACGGAGCGCCGTCCCGTGAGGAGAAGGACCACCACTTCCTCTGGCGGTTCTACAAGGAACTGCCGGGCATGGGCCAGATGGCCGTGTTCGACCGCAGTTGGTACGGGCGTGTGCTGGTGGAGCGCATCGAGGGGTTCTGCACCCGCGAGGAATGGAAGCGCGCCTACAAGTCGATCGTCGACTTCGAGGAAAGCCTCTGCCTCGAGAGCATCATCCTCGTGAAGCTGTACATGCACATCAGCGACGACGAGCAGTTGGCGCGTTTCAACCGCCGTGCGGGCGACCCGCTGAAGCGCTGGAAACTGACCGAAGAGGACTGGCGCAACCGCGAGAAGAACCGCTCCTACGAGAAGGCCGCCGAGGAGATGTTCGAGAAGACCCACCACCGTCTTGCGTCGTGGGACATCATCGCCAGCGAGCAGAAGCGTTACGCAAGGGTCGCCGCACTCGAGACCGTGATCAAGCGGGTGGAGGAGGGCATGGCGCGCTGGGGCATTCCCGTGCCGAAGCCCACCGAGGCGATAACCGAGTCGTGAGGCCCGGGATTCAGACTTCGGGTCGGCGGTGGGCCCACGGCTGCGCCGCCTCGAGGTGTGAGGCGAGCCGCAGCAGGAGGTCCTCCCGGCCGTAGGCGGCGACCAACTGCACGCCGACGGGCAGACCCTCCGGCGTCCAGTGCATCGGCAGGCTGATG
>JBJTXX010000577.1:0-2850 GCA_046082485.1 Actinomycetota bacterium | reverse complement strand
GTGCTGCGCCCGATCACCGACCCGGTCGCCGCCATCGACGACCCGGAGCTGGCAGTGTGGGGCACGAACTCGAACGTGCTGTCGGTGAGCGCCTATCAGCGGGGCGACGTCGACGCAGCGCTCGCTGCCAGCGTCCACACGGTGCACGAGGTGTTCCAGACGCAGCGCATCGAGCATGCGTTCCTCGAGCCGGAGAGCACGCTCGCGGTTCCTTCGCGTCGCGACGACGGCAGCCGGCACCTCCACGTCTACTCCGGTGGCCAGGGCGTGTGGGACGACCGCGACCAGATCGCGTCGCTGCTGAACCTTGGCAACGACGAGGTGACCGTGGAACTGGTCTCCAACGGCGGCGCGTTCGGTGGCAAGGAGGACATGAGCAACCAGGGCCAGACCGCGCTGGCCGCGTGGCTGCTCGACCGGCCGGTGAAGTGCACGCTGTCGCGCGAGGAGAGTTTCCTGATCCACGCCAAGCGGCACCCCATCCGGCTCGAATACTGGGCGGGCTGCGACGACGGGGGCCGTCTCACTGCGCTGAAGGTGCGCGGCATCGGTGACTCGGGCTCGTACGCGAGCGTGGGGATGAAGGTGCTCGAGCGGGCGGCCGGTCACGCCAGCGGCCCCTACCGGGTGCCATCGATCGACGTCGAGTGCGTCGCGGTGCGCACGAACAACCCGGTCTGCGGGGCGTTCCGCGGGTTCGGCGCCAACCAGGCCCAGTATGCGATGGAAGGCGTGATGGACCGACTGGCCCAACAGGTGGGCATCAGCGGCTGGGAGATGCGCAAGCGCAACGTCATCCGCCCAGGAGAGGTGTGGGGGCCGGGACAGGTGATGGACGACGGCGCCGCAGGGGCCGAGGCATGCCTCGATCGTGCCAAGCCGCACATCGATGCGGCGGTCGCTGCCGGCAGGGCGGTCGGTGTCGGCCTCGGGCTGAAGAACTCCGGACTCGGCAACGGCCTGCGCGAGGTGTGCGCAGCCGTCGTCCGGTTCCGCAGCGATGACGGCAGGGTCGAGGTTCGCCACGGCTTCACCGAGATGGGCCAGGGCGTGCACACCGTCGCCATGCAGACCGCGGTCACCGAACTGGGCATCGACCCGGCGCGCATCGACGTGATCGTCGACACCACCCGGCAGTTGGGCTTCGGCCAGACGACGGGAAGCCGTGGCACCCTGATGGTGGCGGCCAGCGTGCAGAACGCCTGCCGCGTGGCGCGCGAGCACGACTGTGCGCCCGATGTCGACCACTACGCGGAACACGTCGTCGACTGGACGCAGAAGTTGGGTGACCCTGCGGTGCCGAACCCGACCATCCATGCTGCGTTCGGCTACGCGGCACAGGTCGTGGTGGCCGACCCGCAGACCGGAGCAGTGGAGAAGGTCATCGCCGTGCACGACGTCGGCCGTGCGGTGAACCCGCGTCTGTGCGAGGGGCAGGTCGAGGGCTCGGTGCACATGGGGCTCGGGTACGCGCTCACGGAGGACTTCCCCAGCGACGAGCGCGGCTTCCCGACGTTCACCACGCTGCGGCAACTCGGCATCCTGCGACCCAAGGACGTGCCGCCGATCGAGGTGGAACTGGTCGAGGTCCCCCAACCTCGTTCGGCCTACGGCATCAAGGGGGTCGGCGAGATCGGTCTGGTGCCGACAGCGGGGGCGGTGGCGGCGGCGCTTCACGCCGTGGACGGTGTGTGGCGCAACACCTTGCCCATGCGGCGCGCCACCGACGACAACGAGTGACCACGCCCGACCCGTACTGGCGCTAACCTGCACCCGGCTGCGGAGAGAGGTCGAGTGCGCGCTCATCGTGTTGTTTCGCGAATCCCGGTCTGGGGTGCCTCCGCCGCGCTCGTCGCTTGCTCGCTGCTGGTCACGACGGAACCCCCTGAGGCAACCGCAGTGGGTGCCTTCACGGTGAACACCACGGTCGACGCCCCTGACGCATCGCCCGGCAACGGCGTGTGCGCTGCAGTGGGCGGTGCCTGCACGCTGCGTGCCGCGGTTCAGGAGGCAGGTCGCACCTCGGCGGCCACCACGATCACCCTGCCGGCGGGCCGCTACGTGCTGTCGGCGGCATCCCCGAACAACGTGGTCGTCGGTTCGAAGGCGCTCGAGTTCGCCAGCACGATCACCCTGGCCGGCGCTGGTGCCGCCACCACCGCCATCGTCGCGGGCGCCAACAGTCGCGTGCTCGACGTGCAACGGTTCGTGCCCGGCCGCACCGTGGATGCGACGGTCTCTGGCGTCACCCTCACCGGCGGCACTGCGGCGCTCGGCGCAGGGGTGTTCACCGGACGCGATGCGAACCTCACCCTCACCGACGTGACCATCTCGGAGAACATCGCCGCAGGCTCGTCGTCGCAGGGCGGCGGCATCTTCGCCTACGGCGAGGCGGGCTACTCGTCGCGTCTGGTGCTGAGTCGCGTGACGATCAGCGGGAACTCGGCCTGGCAGGGCGGCGGCATGGTGGTGATGCACCCGGTGCAGGTCACCATGACCGACTCGCTCATCCGCGGCAACACGGCTCGTGGCCCGTATGGGGGTGGCGTGCGGACGAGCGGCACGATGACCCTCACGGACACGACGATCGCGGGCAACGTCGCGGGTGCGTCCATCACCACGGGCGCCCCCGGTGGCGGCGGGGTGTACACCGGGAACCCGCCGTCGCCCGGCACCGGCCAGCGCAGCACGTTCACGATGACGAGGGGCTCGATCGCGAACAACCGCCTGTCCATGTCGCTCGAGAGCAGCGGTGGCGGCCTGCTGAACGAACTCGGCGGCACCGCAACCCTCGACAACGTGACGATCAGTGGCAACACAGCATTCACCGGCGGTGGCGTGTTGAACGAC
>JBJTXX010000576.1:0-1387 GCA_046082485.1 Actinomycetota bacterium | reverse complement strand
GTGGGGGTGGCCAAGCAGACCCTGCTGTACTGGTTCCCGAGCAAGGACGACCTGGTGCAGGCCGTGCTCGAGTCAGCCGTGGTGGAACTGTCGCTCGGGGTCGAGGCTGCGATCCGGGCCACCACCGACGACCCACTCGACCGCATCGAGGCCGTGGTGAAGGCAGTGTTCCGACAAGCCGTGCGTCGACCGGCACTGCTGGGCCTCGTGCGCGAGATCTCCCGGCTGTCACCGGCGTCGAGCGACCGGTTGCAGGCGGCGTTCGAGCCACTGGTGGCGCGTGCGGTCGGCTATCTCGCCCGCGAGATGGATGCAGGCCGTTTGCGACGTGCCGACCCGCGGATGGTGGCCGCTCTCTGCTACGCCACCGTCACGGGAATCGCCACCGAACCGGAGGCGCTGCGATCGGTGGGCTGGCGACCCGACACCGCCGACCTTCGCCGCCTGCGCGCGGAACTGCTGGCGTTCCTGCGGGCGGCGCTGCGCCCGGGGTGACGGGCTCAGCGGCCGGTGTTGCGGCGCCGTCGCTGGTGGCGCTCGATGGCAAGTGACACGAGTTCGTCGATGAGCTCGGCGTACGACATCCCGCTGGCCAACCACATCTTCGGGTACATGCTGATCGGTGTGAAGCCGGGCAGCGTGTTCACCTCGTTCAGCAGGAAGCCACGGTGCTCCTCGAGGAAGAAGTCGACCCGGGCGAGTCCTTCGCAGCGCAGCGCGGCGAACGAGCGCAGGGCGAGTGCCTGCGCCTCGGCCACCTGCTCGTCGGTCAGCCGGGCGGGGATGACGGTGCTCGAGCCGTCGTTGACGTACTTGTCGGCATAGTCGTAGAACTCTGCGCCCGGGATGATCTCGCCCGGCAGGCTGGCCCGGGGTTGCAGGTTGCCGAGCACGGCCACCTCGATCTCGCGGCCGACGATGGCTTCCTCCACCACCACCCACTCGTCGTAGGTGAGTGCGAGTCCGATGGCGTCACGCACGGCCTCCACGGTCTTGGCCTTGCTCACACCCACCGACGAGCCCATGTTCGCCGGCTTCACGAACACCGGCAGGCCGAGTTGTGCCGCCAGCGCGGCAGGCGTGCCGGGCCCGACCTCGTCGGCTCGCAGCGAGACATGGCGGGCCTGAGGAATGTCGTTCGCGGCGGCGACCCGTTTGGCCATCGCCTTGTCCATCGCAAGGGCCGAGCCGAGCACCCCCGAGCCGACGTAGGGCAGGTCGGCGAGTTCCAGCATCCCCTGCACGGTGCCGTCCTCGCCCATCGGGCCGTGCAGCAACGGCATCACCACCGTGCGACCGGGCCGTGCCGGGGTGATGGCGGCCGTGGGTTCCACCACCGCGCCGTCGGCGCTGAGCCTGCCGGGAAGGGCATGGGGGCCGGCGGCGA
>JBJTXX010000575.1:0-1916 GCA_046082485.1 Actinomycetota bacterium | reverse complement strand
ACATCGAGCGCGCCGTGGGCTACGCCAAGGAGGAGTGCCAACTGCTCATCGCCCGCGGCGAGATCCTCGACTACGAGTTGATCGTCGTCGACGATGCCAGCACCGACGCCACGCCGCAGATGGCCGACGCGATGGCGGCAGCCGACCCGCACGTGCGCGTGGTGCACCACCCGGTGAACCGCAAGCTCGGCGGCTCGATGAAGACCGGCTTCGCCGCCGCCACGGGCGACATCGTTCTCTACAGCGACGCCGACCTGCCCTGGGACATGGCGGAGGCCGGTCGCGCCGTGCGCCTGCTGCGCTACTACGAGGCCGACATCGTCAGCGCCTATCGACACGATCGCACCGGTGAGGGCAGCGCCCGGGCTGTCTACACCTGGGTGTACAACCTGTTCATCCGCCGCCTGTTCGGCGTGCGCATGCGCGACATCAACTTCGCCTTCAAGCTGTGTCGCACGCGCATCTTCGAGCACGTCGAGTTGAAGAGCGAGGGCTCGTTCATCGATGCCGAGCTCATCATCCGTGCCCGCAAGTTGGGCTACGAGGTCATCCAGTTCGGTGTCGACTACTTCCCCCGCACCCGTGGCGAGAGCACGCTGGCCTCGGGTTCGGTGATCCGCAAGATCCTGCGCGAGATGTTCGCCCTGCGCAAGGAACTGAAGGGTCTGCAGCGCGTCACCCCCGCCGGCTGAACCGGCGGCCGCTGAACGCCCCGGCTGGCGCCGTCGGCCACCGCACCCCGAACGCGGAACGACCCCGCCTCCGTGGGAGAGAGGCGGGGTCGTTCCTGTGTGGGAACCTCGTTGTCCGACGTGGTCTGTGGGGGGTCAGTCGTCGTTCAGGATGGTGCCCACCCCGATCGGCCGCAGCAACGTGGCCTGCGTCGGAACGCTCAGCCGGATGAAGAACTTCTCGTCGAGCTCAAGCACCGCGTCGCCCGTGACGGCGGCGGTCACCGTGGCGGTGCGCTGGCCGGGGGCAAAGGTCACCTTCACCCTGGCCATCTTCACGTCGGTGTTGATGGTGGCCTTCGGAAGAATCGACGAGCCCACGAGATCGACCTGCACGGTGGTGGCCACGAACGGCGCCTTCGAGAGGCTCACCGTGAACACCGCCGAGGTCGTGCCGCTGTTGCCCTCGGTCACCGTCACGTCGTCCACCGACACCGACGGCAGCAGGTCGTCGTCGAGGATGGTGGCGGTGGCGTCGATGGTGCCGGTGGCGGCGTTGCTGGCACCCGTGATGTGGACGGCGTAGGTCTCGTCCTGTTCCCTGGCGGCGTCACCGATCACCATGACCCAGACCGTGGCGCTGGTGGCGCCAGGGGCGATCACGGTGGTGCCGCTTGCGGCGACGTAATCGGTGCGGGCCAGGGCCGTGCCGTTGGCCGTGGCCCACGTCACCGTGACGGGGTACACGCTCGGGCGGTCGAGGCTGATCGTGAAGTTCTGCGGGGTGCGGGTGGGGCTGTTCCACTCACGCACCGGAGCGCCGGCCTGCACGCTCACCACCGGCGTGTCGTCGTCGGTGATCGAGCCCGTCATGGTGAGCGTCGCCGGGGCGACTGCGCCGACCACGTTCGACAGGGCCACCGTGAAGTCCTCCGTGAACTCGACGTCGGTGTCGTCGCTCACCGTCACCACGATCTGCGTGGTGATCTCGCCGGGGGCGAAGGTGGCGATGCCGCTGTCGGCCAGGAAGTCGACGCCGGAGGTTGCCGTGCCGCTCACCAGCGTCCAGTCGACGGTCACCGGGGCCACTGCGGCCTGATCGAGGGTGAGGTCGAACACGAGGATGCTCGCCGTGCCGTCGGCGGCCAGTTCGGGAGCCGTCTGGTCGGCGCCGAGGCTCAGCACCGGGATGTCGTCGTTGACGACCAGGCCCGAGACGGTGGAGGGCTGGTTGGGAACCGCACC
>JBJTXX010000574.1:0-2811 GCA_046082485.1 Actinomycetota bacterium | reverse complement strand
CGACCATCTCGGCCGTCACGTCCTCGCGGGCAGTGCGGCGCAGCAACTCTGTGTAGCGGCGTTCCAACGCGACGACCTCGCGCATGTTCGATGCGTCCCGCTGCGGCGCCTCGGGGAGGCGGGCGAGACGGTGGTCGATGGCTTTCACGTAGCGCACGACATCGGCGAGGCGTCCGGCGCCGGCGGTGAGCACGAAGCCGTCTCGCGTGAGTCGATCGAGTTGTGTCCTCGCGTCGGCGACCGAGGCCTGCACCCCCGGCGCCACCAGTCGTTCGAGTCGCCTGCGAACCGCGGCGGCAGCGCTGCGCACCCCGTTGGCCAGCCCCAGCAGTCGGGCGGCCTCCGTGGGCAACTCGACTCGAGCGGCGGCGAGCAGTGCGTCGAAGCCATGTTGGTCGAATGGAACGTCGCCGTGCCGCGTGATGACCGCGTCGGCTGCCGCGACGCAGCAGTCGGGGAGCAGCGACGTGGAGGTGTCGCGGCCCACCGTTCGCTTGCCGACCGGCACGGCGAGCAGCAGCAGACGCCGCACGCCCATGCGCATCACCCGTGCCTGCAGGGCTGGACTGGTGAGGACGCGAATGCTGACGCTGTCGCCGTCGTCGAGCAGTGCGGGGTATCCGTGCACCACCACGCCGTCGCGGTCCGTGCTCACCGTGGTGGGTAGGTCGCCGAAGTCCCACGAGGTGATGCCCTTGCGTTCCTCGATCGCGGCCGCCCGCGCCACGGTGGATCGCACCCGTGCGGCAAGTGATCGCTGCAGCGCGGGAAGGTGCTTCCCGATGCCGAGGGTGTTGCCGTTGTCGTCGTGCACGGCAAACGTGATGCGCAGGTGGGCGGGCACCCGTTCGGCGTCGAACGCGGCCGCGGGCACGCGCACGCCGGTGACATGGGCGAGGGTCGCGGCGACAGCCTCCGCAAGCGGCCCGTCACCGTGCTGCAGTGCTCCGCTCACGCGTTCGACGACCTCGGCCATCGGCACCAATTCCCGACGGTGCTCCTTCGGCAGGCCGCGCAACAGCGCATCGACCACCTCGCCACGGAAGCCGGGGACCTGCCAGTCGAATCCATCCGGGCGCACCTGGTGCAGCAGTGCCACCGGCACGTGCACCGTGACGCCATCGTCGGCGGCGCCCGGGTCGAACCGATAGGTGACCTCGAGTGACACATCGCCCTGCTGCCACGTGCCCGGGTAGTCGTGCGGGCTCAGCGATCCATTGCCGTTCACGAAGTGCTCGTGGCGCATAGTGAGCAGGTCCGGGTCGGCCGAACGGGCGTCCTTCCACCATCGGTCGAAGTGCCGCGACGACACCACGCCGGGGCCGACGCGCCGGTCGTAGAACGCAAAGACGGCGGCGTCGTCGCCGAGATCAGGCCTGCGCAGGCGCTCCGCCATACCGCGCAGATCGGAGAGGAACGCCCGGTTCGCGGCCCAGAAGAGGTGGTGCGGTTGCCAATCGCCCTCCACCAGGGCACCACGGATGAAGAACTCTCTGGCGGCCACCGGGTCGACCTTGTCGTAACCCACCGTTCGATTGACGATGGGCAGGCCGTAGAGCGTGACCTGCTCGCGGCACACGGCGCCGCTGCGGCGTTCGTCCCACCATGGCTCGCCCCATGATCGGCGCAGCAGGTGCGGTGCCAGACGCTCGGCCCACTCGGGCTTCACCTCGGCGACCACGTGGCCCCAGAGTCGGTTCGTCTCGACCAGTTCGGCGGCGACCACCCAGCGGGGTTGCGCCTTGGCCGTGCTGGAGTCGCGGCCGATGACGAACCGCGAGCCATGTGCGCCGCGATATTCCTTCGTGGTGCCGTCGCGCATGCCGAGGTGGCTGAGCAGTCCGGCGAGCACGGCCTGGTGCACGCGATCGGGGTGGCCCTGCTCGCTGCCCTGGCGGATGCCCAGTTGCCCGGCCACCTGACGCAACTGGCTGAACAGGTCCTGCCACTCGCGCACGCGCACGTAGTGCAGGTGCTCGTCGCGGCACATGCGGCGGAACTGGCTGTTGCTGCGCTGCTGCTGTTGCTCGCGCAGGTGGTCCCACAGCTTCACCAGCGTGAGGAAATCGCTGCCGGGCACGATGAAACGCCGGTGCAGTTCGTCGGCGGCCTGACGCTGCTCGGCGGGGCGTTCTCGCGGGTCCTGGATGCTCAGGGCACTGGCGATCACCAACACCTCGCGTACGCAACCGTGACGCTCGGCCTCGAGCACCATCCGACCCAGCCGGGGGTCGATCGGCAGTCGGGCGAGGCGACGCCCGACCTGCGTCAGGCGGCTGTCCTCGATCGCACCCAGTTCCTCCAGCAGCGCGTAACCGTCGCGCACCGAACGCTGATCCGGCGGGTCGAGGAACGGGAAGGCGCCGACATCGCCGAGCCCCAGCGCGGTCATCTGCAGGATGACCGAGGCAAGGTTCGTGCGCAGGATCTCCGGCTCGGTGAACGCCTCCCGTGCGTCGAAATCGGCCTCGTCGTAGAGGCGGATGCAGATGCCCGGGGCCACACGGCCGCATCGGCCGGCGCGCTGGTTCGCCGAGGCCTGCGAAACGGGTTCGATGGGCAGGCGCTGCACCTTCAACCGGTGGCTGTAGCGGCTGATGCGAGCGGTGCCGGCATCCACGACGTAACGCACCCCCGGCACCGTCAATGAGGTCTCGGCGACGTTGGTGCTCAGCACTATCCGCCGGCCGGCATGCGGTTGGAAGATGCGGTGCTGCTCGGCAGCGCTGAGGCGGGCGTAGAGCGGCAGGACCTCGAGGTGTTCGCTGCGTTCGAGAGCGTGTCGGCGCAGCGCATCGGCCGTGTCGTGGA
>JBJTXX010000573.1:0-6058 GCA_046082485.1 Actinomycetota bacterium | reverse complement strand
GATGCCGTCGCGCTACAGCAGTGATGGCTCCCGCGACGACGCCCGCGACCTTGCCGACCGTCTCGGCATCGACTTCCGCACCGTGCCCATCGAGCCGGCCTTCGGTTCCTATCTGGAGATGCTGGCGCCGTCGTTCGAGGGGCGCGACGCCGACCTGACCGAGGAGAACCTGCAGAGCCGCATCCGCGGCACCACGCTGATGGCGCTGAGCAACAAGTTCGGCTGGATGGTGCTGACGACCGGCAACAAGAGCGAGATGGCGGTCGGGTACTTCACCATCTACGGCGACTCGGTCGGTGGCTACGCCGTCATCAAGGACGTGCTGAAGACCCGTGTCTACGACCTGTGCCGCCACGTGAACGACCGCAACGGCCGTCTGGTGGTGAACGAGAGCGTGCTGACCAAGCCGCCCTCGGCCGAGCTGCGCCCCGACCAGCGCGACGACCAGAGCCTGCCGCCCTACGAGGTGCTCGACCCCATCCTTCGCCTCTATGTCGAGGACGACCGCACGGCACCGGAGATCATCGAGATGGGTCACCCGGCCGACATCGTGCGCCGCATCACGCGTCTCGTCGACATCAACGAGTACAAGCGCCGTCAGTGCCCGCCCGGGGTGAAGGTGAGCACGAAGGCGTTCGGCAAGGATCGCCGACTGCCGATCACCAACGGCTACCGCTGATCGTGCAACTCCGACCCGAGGCGCCGTTGTTCGGGTACCAGCCTGCACTCGATGGTGTGCGGGCGCTCGCGGTGGTTGCTGTGCTGTGGTTCCACCTCGACCACTCGTGGATGAGGGGTGGTTATCTCGGCGTGTCGGTGTTCTTCACGCTCTCGGGTTTCCTCATCACCCGACTGCTGCTCGCCGAGCACGATCGGGCCGGCCGAATCGACCTGTTCACCTTCTACCAACGGCGGGCGCGACGGCTGATACCCGCCGGGCTGCTGGTGCTGGGTCTGGTGTGCCTTGCCGGTGTCTCCGGATGGATCGAGCCGCGGAGCACCTTCCGGCGCGACGTGTGGGCCAGCATGTTCCAGTTGTTGAACTGGGTGAAGTTGTTCGGCGAGGAGCGCTACGCCGACCTGTTCACCGCACCGTCGCCGGTTGCGCACTACTGGTCGCTGGGGATCGAGGAGCAGTTCTACCTCGTCTGGCCGGTGACGTTGATGGCGCTGCTCGGCCTGCTGGGCCGACGTCGCGCCCGGCGGATGCTGGTGCCGGTGCTGGGCGGCCTGTTCGCTGTCACTGCGGTGTCGGCACCGTTGACGGCCCGGTGGTGGTCGCCCGACGCCACCTACTACGCCACCTGGACCCGCGGGGCGGAGATCATGGCCGGTGTCGTGCTCGCCGCGTGGCTGCACGATCGGCCGCCTGCCCGTTGGTGGAAGTGGTTGGCGCCGGTGGCCTCGGCCGTGATCGCCGTGGCGTGCGTGGTGTCGCCCGCGGGCAGGGGTTGGGCCTTCGAAGGTGGGCTGCCCCTGTTCGCCGTGGTCAGCGCGGCGCTGGTGGCGGGCCTGCAGGTGCCCGGGCCGATGCGATCGTTGTTGTCGGTGCGCCCGCTCGTGTGGCTGGGCCGCATCAGCTACGGGGTGTACCTGTTGCACTGGCCGGTGTTCGTCGTGCTCGACGCGGATCGCACGGGATTGCGCGGCCTCGCACTCGACGCCCTGCGACTGACGGTCACCCTGCTGCTCGCCATGGCCAGTTATCGATTGGTCGAACACCCGATCAGGGCGCAGCGGCTGCTGCCGTCGGCGACGGCGCTCACCGCGGGTCTCGGCATCGGTGTGCTCGTGGTGGGCAGCGCCGCGTTGGCCGTCGATGTGCCCACCGTTGCCACGGACCTGCCCGTCCCCTCGATCGTGACGGCTGCGTCGACGACGACCGGATCCGCCGTGCCCGACTCCGTTGTACCTGACTCCGTTGTACCTGACTCGGCTGTGCCCGACTCCGGCGTCTCGGTTCCGGCTCCGACGACCGCGGCCCCTGCACCGCCCATGGTGCTGGCCCTGTTCGGCGACAGCGTGCCGGCGTGGCTGGTGCGTGACGGTGCTGCCGGGTTCGACCGTCCCGATGTCGTGCTCGTGAACGGCGCCAAGGAGGCCTGCGACGGGTTGATCGGCATGCCACCCGCCCTCGACCGGTTCGGCGCCGAACTGCTGCCACCCGAGGACTGCGTGCCGTGGGACCGGTGGTACCCGACGGTGCTCGACGACATCGCCGCCGGTGCCGGCGCCCCTGTCGACATCGCCCTGCTGATGCTGGGTCAAGCCCCGGTGCTGGACCATCGCGTCGACGGGCGGTGGGTGGCCCCCTGCGAGAGCGTCGACTGGTACCTGGGCGACCTCGATGCCCGCATCGACATGCTGCGCGGGCGTGGCATCGGTGTGGTGTTCGCGATGCCGGCACCGCTCGGCCAGCGCGCCACGTTCTCGGTGCCCGACGACCATCGGGCGCGCATGGAATGCGTGCGCTCCGCCCTCGCCCGGCGCATGCTCGAGCGGTACGTGCCGGTGGTCGACATGCAGGACGTGCTGTGCCCGTTCGGCGACTGCGAGGCGCTGCGCTCGCGCGACGGCGTGCACGTCGACCCCGACCGCGCTGCGGAGGTGTTGCGGTGGGTCGTCGACCGAACGGTCGACGTGCGCCCTGCCGCTGACTGACCGGCGACGATGCGGGTTCAGGCGGCCGACAGCATCGGCCGGTGCACCCGGTGGTGGCGGGTCATCGTCGCCACGCACCCGGTGGCCAGCACGGCGGCCATGCAGGCCGGCACGACCATTCCCCATCGGGTGTACGCGGCCGTGGCGGGAATGCTGGCAGCGGCGCGGCCGAGCGTGCCGAGGGCGAACGAACTGGCCATCCCGCGCGAGGGGGCGCTGGGCACCAACTCGGTGGTGAGCGGCACCACGCTGACCACCGAGAACTCGAACGAGCCGATGGCGATGATCAGTGCCGGCAGGCCGAGCCAGAGGTGCCCGTGCCCGACGGCGAGCACCAGGGCTGCGGGCACGATGAGGGCTGCCCCGACGGCCGTGGCGCGCTCCTTGCCCCACGCATCGGCGAACCGGGCCGATGCGCTCGAGGCGAGCAGTTCGCAGAACCCGAGGCCGAACACCACTGCGCTCACGCCGGCGTCGGTCATGCCGAAGTGGTCCTTCAGCCAACTGCCGAAGGTGACGAACAGCACCTGCGCGGCACCCATCAGGCAGAACATGCCGAAGAAGATCAGCAGGGAGCGTCGCGGCATGCGCTCGTGCGTCGGCGAACGCCGGGCGTGCACCGTCTCGTGGCGGTCCGCGGGCACCTTCCAGCGGACGATGGAGGCAAGCAGGATCACCGTCACCATCCCCACCAGATAGGCGACGCGCCAACTGCTGGCGGCGGTGACGAGGCCCATGGCGGTCACACCCAGCAGCAGACCGAAGGCCCACGACATCTCGTTGATGCCCAGCACCCTGCCGCGCTGCTCGTACGGCACCCGGTCGCTGAACCACGCCCCGAGCCCGAGGTCGAACAGCACCTTGCTCTGGGCGAGCACCACGAGACAGATGGTGAACATCACCATGCCGCGGCTGGAGGCCACCCCTGCGCTGGCAGCGGCCACCATCAGCAGGCCGACGGTCATCGCCGTCCGACGGTGCATCCGTTCGCCCACCTTGTTCGTGAGCGGCGACAGCAGGCCCGACAGTTCGGTGATCGCGATCGCGATGCCGATGCGTTCCAGCGAGACACCGAGGCCGCTGGCGATGGTTGCGAGGAACGGCGGCGCGAAGCGGAAGCACGCGCAGGCGGCGCTGCGAGCACCGGTGAGCAGGGTGATGCGCTGGCGCACTTCGGGGGAGTACGACTCGTCGAGCAGGCGGCCCAGCACGAGAGGCGACGCTAGTGCCTCGGGGCAAACCACGGGGTGTTCGCCGATCGGCCTCGCTAGCCTTCCCCCCTCGTGGCCCTGATTGTGCAGAAGTACGGCGGCACCTCCGTTGCGGATCCCGAGCGCATCCGCGCGGTTGCCGAACACGTGGCGTTCACCCGCAGTCGCGGGCACGACGTGGTGGTGGTGGTGAGCGCGATGGGCAAGACCACCGACAACCTCATCAAGCTGGCCAACGACGTGTCGCGCACCCAGCCCGGCCGTGAGATGGACATGCTGCTCACCACGGGCGAGCGCATCTCGATGGCGCTGGTGTGCATGGCCCTCGCCGATGCGGGGGTGGAAGCCATGAGCTTCACCGGCAGCCAGGTGGGCATCATCACCGACACCGTGCACATGAAGGCCAAGATCCTCGAGGTCAAGGGTGACCGGGTGCGCGAGGCCCTGTCGCAGGGTCGGGTGTGCGTGGTGGCCGGGTTCCAGGGCATCAGCACCGACAAGGAGATCACCACGCTGGGCCGCGGTGGCAGCGACACCACGGCCGTTGCGCTTGCTGCGGCGCTGCAGGCCGACAGCTGCGAGATCTACACCGACGTGACGGGCGTGTTCACCGCCGACCCCCGCATCGTGCCGCAGGCCCGCAAGCTGGCGCACGTCAACTTCGACGAGATGCTCGAGATGGCCGGTGCCGGCAGCAAGGTGCTGGCCCTCCGCAGTGTCGAGTTCGCCCGCAACCACAACGTCCCCATCCACGTGCGATCCAGCTTCACCTGGGAACCCGGCACGTGGGTCACGTCGAAGGAGCCCACCATGGAAGACCCCATCATCTCCGGCGTCGTCACCGACACGGGCGAGGCCAAGGTGACGGTCGTGGCCGTGCCCGACCGCCCCGGCATCTCGGCGGCGCTGTTCGAGCCGCTGGCCGCTGCCAACGTGAACGTCGACATGATCGTGCAGAACACCAGTCACGACGGCACCACCGACATCTCCTTCACCATTCCGAAGGCCGATGTGGCGACGGCCGAGGCGATCGTGCAGCGCGTGGCGACCGAGGTCGGCGCCCGCGGCGTGGAACACGACGCCGGCATCGCCAAGATCAGCCTGGTCGGTGCGGGCATGAAGACCAGTCCGGGCATCGCGGCGAAGATGTTCCGCGTGCTGGCCGACAACGGCATCAACATCCAGATGATCAGCACCTCGACCATCCGCATCAGCGTGGTCACGTCGGCGGCCGACCTCGAACTCGCGGCGCGTGCGCTGCACACTGCGTTCGGTCTCGACTCGGGCCAGGCGTATTCCGCGCCGCTGCCCGAGCGCAAGTAGCGGCGACTGCCGTGCCCCGTGGGGCACCTGCTGCCACACTGGTGGCCGAATGATCCGCCGTCAGCACGTTCCCTGGAAGGCCGCAGGCACCGCCTCGGAGCACCAGCACTCGGCCGACGACGTGGTGCGCGAGACAGGGTGGGTGTTCAACAACGTCACCGGTGACGAACTCAGCCTCGCCGAGTTCGTCGACTCCGGGGATCACGAGACTGCCGCGTACCTGCAGGCGTTCGGTCTGCGCACACCGCTGGAGGGTGTGCAGACGATGGTGGAGGTCGGCAGCGGCATCGGCCGGATGACGGCCAGCTTCTCGCGGATGTACCAGCGCGTGGTGGCGTGCGACCTCGATGCGGCGTTCCTCGAACGGTGCCGCGAGACCGTGGCGAAGTTCGGGGTGGCGTCACACCTGCAGACCTGCCACGTGGCCGACGGCCGCAGTCTGCGGCTGCCCGACGACGCCGCGGACCTCGTGTTCAGTTACATCACGCTGCAGCACTGCCACCGCGACGACGCGCTGGTGTTGGCCCGCGAGGCAGCGCGAGTGGCACGGCCCGGTGGCCACATCGCCCTGAACTTCCGCACCTGGGTGGCCGCAGATGCGCTGGTGTGGCCCGCCGGGAAGTTGGTGAGGGCCGCCTGGCGCCTGCCGAGCGTTGGCCCCCGCGTCGCGAAGTGGCGCTCGGTAGCCAGGCTGGGCTGGCAGGCGAACCGGCTGGCGCCGGCCGAGGTGCTGGCCGAGTTGGGCGGAACGGTGCACGAGGTGCGGCTGTTCCGTTCGCCGCGCCGTCGCCCGTTCGCGCTGGTCGGCGCGGCGGACCACACGTTCGAGGGTGTGCACCGCAGCCACTGGTGGCTCGTGGCCA
>JBJTXX010000572.1:0-5159 GCA_046082485.1 Actinomycetota bacterium | reverse complement strand
CCGGTGCCGCCGTGGTCGGACTCGTTGGTAGCGCCATGGCGCTCGACGCCACCGACGCAATCCCCGTCAGCACTGATCCGGTCGTCACACTCGACAGCGTCCCGGACACCGTGCCGGTCACCGACCCGTCGACGACGGTGGTGGTCGTCACCGACCCTGCCACCACCACGACCGAAGTGGTTACAACCACGACCCCGACCACCGAGGCCCCCACCACGACGTCCCGACCCGTCGTGATCGTGCCCACGCTGCCGGCGCCGACCTCCACGGTCCCTTCGATCGAGACCAACCTCACCACCACCAGCACGCTCGTCGACACCGGCGAGCCGCCCATTCCCGGCGGCTGACCCGCAGCGTCGGGTCACGCTCGCGCCGCTACGGTTCCGGGCGTGTGCGGCCGGTTCGTCTCCACCCAGTCACCGCAGCAACTGGCCTCGTTCTTCGACGCTGTGGTCGACACCGAGCCCCTGCCGGTCAGCCACAACGTGGCGCCCACCAACGAGGTCTACGCCGTCGTCGCCGAACGCGACGGACGGCACCTCGAGGCTTTCAGGTGGGGGCTCGTGCCGTCATGGGCGAAGGACGTGCGCATCGGCTCGTCGATGATCAACGCCCGGGCCGAGACCGTCGCCGAGAAACCTGCCTTCAAGGGACTGTTCCGCAAGCACCGCCTGCTGGTGCCGATGGATGGCTTCTACGAGTGGAAGGCGGGTGATGCGGTCGACGCCAAGGGCAAGCCGCGCAAGACACCGATGTTCATCCACCGGGCGAACGGCGAGCCACTTGCGGCCGCAGGCCTCTGGGCGACATGGCGCGAGCCCGGCAGCACACCGGACGCGCCGTGGCTGCACACGTGCACGGTCATCACCACCGAGGCGAATCGGCTCATGTCATCGGTGCACGACCGGATGCCCGTGTTCCTCGAACGACAGCACTGGGACACCTGGCTCGACCGCACCATCACCGACCCTGGGGTGCTGCTGCCGTTGCTGCGCCCGGCTGACGAGGCACTGCTGACGATGTACGCGGTGGGCACCGACGTGAACAACGTGCGGAACAAGGGCAGCGAACTGATCAGTCCAGTCGGGCGATGATCGCCACCGCGGCGGCCTCGAGGTCGTCGCGGTCCACGGAATGAGCGGCGTTCGCGAAGTTCAACTGCCCCATGTCGACGGTGGGCACGAGGTGCACGTGCGCGTGGGGCACCTCGTAGCCAGCGATGATCATGCCGACGCGTTCGCAGCCGAATGCCGCCTGCTGGGCCCGGGCGATGCGATGCGCGACTCCGAACACGTGCGCTGCGAGGTCGGCCGGCATGTCGACCCAGTGGTCGACCTCCTGCACGGGCACCACCAGCGTGTGGCCGTGTGCCAGGGGGTTGATCGACAGGAAGGCGACGCACCGGTCGTCGCGGTGCACGAACGTGCCGGGAATGTCGCCGTCGATGATCCTGGTGAAGATCGTTGCCATCAGACGAAACCTCCCGATGCGGCGAAGACGTCGCCGTTGCAGTAGCTGCTCTCCGGTCCACACAGGAACCGGACGAGTTCCGCCAACTCCTCGGCGGTTGCCATCCGGCCCTTGGGGATCTGCATGATGATCCCGGCCATCATCATCGGGTCCATGGGGGCGAGCAGGGGAGTGTCGACCCATCCGGGGCACACTGCGTTCACGCGGACGCCGTAGGGGGCGACCTCCTGCCCGACGGACTTGGTGAAGGCGATGATGCCCGCCTTCGCCGTGGCGTAGTGCACGGCCCCTGCCATCGGGCGCAGACCGAGCACGGACGAGATGTTGACGATGGCCCCCGAACGTGCGGGCGTCATGTGACGCAGGGCGGCGCGTGTGCCGTGGAAGGTGCCGTACAGGTGCACCTTGATCATGCGGTCCCAGTCGGCGTCGCTGAGGCCGAGCGTCGAGTCGGGCGGCACCATGTCGGCGAGTCGACCCTCCATGCGCGCCATCTGGTTCTCGATCGCGCGCTGCGTGCGCTGCGGGTCCGAGGGTGGAGCGATGCCAGCGTTGTTCACCATGATGTCGAGGCGGCCGTGGCGTTCGAACGCCTTGTCGACCTCGGTGTCGAACGCCACCGGATCACACACGTCGAACACCGCAGTGTCTCCATCGACCTCGATCGCGACGGCGGCTGCGGCCGAGGCATCGAGGTCGTTCACCACCACGGTCGCACCGTCGGCGGCGAGTCGACGGGCGAATGCCGCGCCGAGCCCTGATCCGCCACCGGTGACGAATGCGACCTGTCCTTGCAGAGCACCGTCCGAAGCCATGAGCGGATCGTACGCGTCGGTGGCTGCCGTACTTGTACGCTCGGCCGCGATGGAGCAAGAGAAACTCGCGTCGCGCCGCTACCTCACTGCGCCGAATGCCTTCACGTTGCTGCGACTGTGCTGCATTCCCCTGTTCCTGTGGTTGCTCTTCGGCCGCGACAACAGGGCTGGCGCTGCGTTCCTGCTCGGGGCTCTCGGAGCAACCGACTGGGTCGACGGCTGGCTGGCTCGCACCTTCGACCAGACCAGTGAGTTCGGCAAGGTGTTCGACCCGACTGCGGACCGACTGCTGTTCATCGTCGGCATCTCGGCGATCATGGTCGACGGTTCGGCACCACTGTGGTTCTGCTGGCTGGTGCTTGTGCGCGAGGTGCTGTTCGGCGGCACGGTCGCCATCGCCACGGTCGCCTTCGGTATGGAGCGTTTCGACGTCACCTGGTGGGGCAAGACGGCCACCTTCCTGCTGATGTTCGCCTTCCCCGGTTTCATGCTCGGAGCCAGCGACTTCCCGCTGCACACCTTCTTCCAGATCGCGGCTTGGATCCTCGGCATTCCCGGCCTCGTGCTCAGCTACTACACGGCCATCACATACGTGCCGACCATCCGTGCAAGCCTTCGGGCGTCGCGCCTGCGGCGCGGCTAAGGTCGTGGCCATGAACGTTCCCAGCGAGCTGCGCTACAGCGCCGAACACGAATGGGTCCGCATCGACGGCAGCGTCGCCCGCGTCGGCATCACCGACTACGCCCAGGACGCACTGGGCGACGTGGTGTACGTGCAACTGCCTTCGCTCGGCAGTTCCGTCTCCGCAGGCTCGACCGTCGGCGAGGTGGAGAGCACCAAGTCGGTGAGCGACATCTACGTGCCCGTCTCGGGCACCGTGGTCGCAGTGAACGATGCGTTGGGTGCCTCGCCCGAACTGTTGAACAGCGACCCCTATGGCGCTGGCTGGATCTGCGACATCGAGGTGGCCGACGGATCGGCGTTGGAAGGCCTGCTCGACGCCGCTGCGTACTCGGCGCTCACGGCCGGCTAGTTCGCCATGGCGTACGTGTTCTGCAACCAGTGCGGACACCGCAACCCGCCCGGCGCGGCCTTCTGCACGTCGTGCGGCAGCGTGCTCGATCGTCTTGCTGACCGCACCATCGTGCTCAGCAAGGTCGACCCGTTGCTCGATGCACCAGGTCCGGCCGACGATGTCACCGTGAACCTCGGTGACCTGAGCACCGAGGTCGCCTCGCTGCTGGTGCGCACCGGTGAGCAGGCGGGGGCCTCGCTGCCCCTCACCGCAGCACTGGTGCGTCTCGGCAGGGCACCTGACTGCGAGATCCCACTCGACGACATCACCGTTTCCCGGCGTCACTGCGAGATCCGCCGCGATGGCGCCCGCTATCTGGTGCGCGACGTCGGCTCGCTCAACGGCACGTACGTCAACCAGCAGCGCATCGACGACGAGACGGAGCTGCAGCACGGCGACGAACTGCAGGTCGGCAAGTTCCGCCTGGTCGTCTTCGGGAAGACGAATGGCTGATCAGATGACGGAGCGTCCCTATCTGTCGATCGGTGAGGTGCTCGCACTCCTGCTCGAGGAATTCCCCGACGTCACGATCTCGAAGATCCGCTTCCTCGAGAGTCAGGGCCTGATCGACCCGGAGCGCACGCCGTCCGGTTACCGCAAGTTCTACGAGCCCGATGTCGAGCGGCTGAGGGTGATCCTTCGTGAGCAGCGTGAGAACTTCCTGCCGCTCCGGGTCATCCGTGACCGACTCGAGAACGGTCAGATCGACGACTCCGGTGCGCTCACGCCGCCGCGCGGCATCCGCAACGTCGTGCCCATCGACCCCGATGCGACCGGCGAGCAGACCCTGCCTCCCGAGGTGGAGGTGCCCACCTCACACCACCCGGCCGCCCAACTCCGTGCCGTGCCGCAGTCGGTGAGCCCGGTCGCCCAGTTCTTCGCGCCCAGTCCCGGGGCACCTCCGATCGATGAGGTGCCCGACACCTTCGTGGCGGCAGACCTCTGCAGCATCGCCGGCATCACCTCCAAGCAACTCGCGGAGCTCGAGTCGTACGGTCTCGTCAGCGGCAAGGGCTCCGGCTCGACAGCGCTCTACTCTGCCGGTGACCTCGCGGTGGTGAAGGCGTCGGCAGGGTTCCTGCTGCGCGGTGTCGAGGCCCGACACCTGCGGGCCTGGAAGCAGTCAGCCGAACGCGAGGCCGCACTGTTCGAGCAACTCGTGCTGCCCATGCTGCGCCAGCGCAATCCGCAGAGCCGCCAGCAGGCCTCGACCACACTCGTCGAGCTCGCCGAGTTCGGAGCCCAGTTGCGGAGCGCCCTGCTCGGCGCTGCGCTTCGCCAGCACCTCGAGGGCTGAACGAGCCCGCCCGCCGGTACGCTCCAACCCGTGATTCGGATGGAGTTGCTCGCCGTGCAGTTGCGGATGCCAGCGAACACTCCCGTCATGGTGCTGCGCGAGCAGCAGGGCAGTGGCCGTCTGCTGCCGATCCTCATCGGCGCCCCCGAGGCAGCATCGATCCACACAGCGCTCGAGGGAATCCAGCCGCCGCGGCCGTTGACACACGACCTCGCGCTCACCCTGCTCGACACACTGGGCGCCCGGCTCGAGCGCGTGCTGATCACCGAGATGCGTGAACACACCTTCTACGCCGAGTTGCACCTGCGTACGTCCGCGGGGGAGTCCGTGGTGGGATGCCGCCCCTCGGATGCCGTGGCCCTCGCAGTGCGCTGCAACGCCGACATCTATGCCGACGACGACCTGCTCGATGCCGAGGGCGTGGAGGCCCCGGAGGAAGACGACGACGATGTCGACGAGGAAGCGATCCTCGACGAGTTCCGCGACTTCCTCGACGACATC
>JBJTXX010000571.1:0-2181 GCA_046082485.1 Actinomycetota bacterium | reverse complement strand
CGTGCTCGACGAGGGCGTGACCGAGGAGGTCGCCAGGCTGGAGGTGGCCCGCGATCGTCGTCTGGCCCACGACGCCGCCGAGCGCGGCGACTACGACGCCGCATCCACCCTGCTGCGGAACGCTGCGCAGACCGCCCGCGGGTATCGGGCCTTGGAGGACGAGGCCGACCTGCTCGACGTCGACGCGCTTCGGCTCGCCGATCACGACTGGTCCCTGGCCGACCAGAAGCGGTCGTACAGCAGGTCACGCGGCCTGCAGAAGGGGCGCACGAAGGGGTTCTCGGGCCCTCCCCCGTCGTCACAGCAGCCTTCGCAGGACCCCGACGACCAGTCCTCCACCTGACACCCAAGGGTGGGGGGTTCTGCAACCGGCACCAGAGGGGGTCGGGGCCTCGGCCCCGACCCCCTCGCCGGGTGTTTTGGCCGCCACCGGAAACCTTGTGACACCCCCTCGTCATACTGCCCACCGTGACCCACACCCGGCGCCCGGCACCACTGCCGGTCGCCCCCGAAGAAAGGAGCCTGCCGACACCGCACCAGCAACCCCACACACACCTCTTCCACAACCCAGCAAGGAGCCGCCGCATGACCCGCACCACCACCTCCCTCGAGGCCGCAACCGCCCGCTACGCTGAGAGCGTCCTCCGGCACGCCACCAAGATGGCCGCCGCCAAGCGGAGGGGTCCGGACGCCGACGACATCGCCAGCGACATCGCCTACAAGTTCCTGGCGACGCCCGAGGTGCTGATGGCCCGCTACCCCGATCCCATGCAGTTCGTCCGCGCCGCCTTCCGCAACGCGTGCGTCGCCCACGATCGCAAGCAGCGGGTCCAGCGCTCCGAGGGCCTGCGGCTCATCGACCACGGTGACGGCCGCAAGTCGCCGGCCCGACACTGGATCAGCGGCAGCGCCACCATCGGGGAGGGCGACGACGAGGTCTTCGCCTGGTCGACGGTCGGCGGCGGTTCCTTCGAGGACACCCTGGTCGACCGCATCGACGCCCACATGGAGTTCGAGCGGGGCACCGCCGGCATGCCGGCCGACCAGGTCCGCGAGGTCCTGGCGGTCGACGGCCAGGGGTACGAGGTCAACGAGATCGCCGCCCTGTGCGGCCAGCGTCGCGAGACGGTCAGCCGTCGCGTCAACAAGAACCGCAACCGCTTGCGCCAGAATCTGGTGGAAGGTCGCCACGCGAAGGGCACTCCCGCATGACCGCACACATCGTCCAGGTGCAACTGCGCTACCGGCCGGGGCCCGATGTCCTGACCGGGCAGTTGCACCTGCCCGGGGCCGAGTCAGCCCCGCACACCTCGCTCGACCCCGACGCCGACACGATGCTCGAGTGGGCGCAACTGCCCGACGGGCCGCACCTCAGCTCGTTCCACGTCATCCACGCTGCGGCCCGGCTCGAGCACGGCGACCTGCCACTGCCCGAATCCCTCGCCCACACGGTGCGGCGCCTCGTCGGCGCTGCACAGCAGGCAATCGCCGGCGTCACCGATCCGGCTGCGCGCATCAGTTCGCATGCCAGCGCCTCGGCCAGCGTGCCCCTCGACAGCCTGCACGCGGACCGACTACCCACGCCACCGCGCGCCGCTGCCCGCGACGCGCCGGTGGCGGCCGAACTCGCAACCCGACTCCGACGCGTCGCCGATGCGGTGCGCACCTGGGGCCCGGAGAGCGACAGCAACGACGCAGCGCATAACGATGAACTCACTTCCCTGCTGCGTGAACTGTCCTCCACCATCGGCTCCTCCGACGGCCTCACGGCGCCCGGCACCCGGGCGGCGGTCCAACGCGCCCTCGAGCGCAGCCGCCACCTACCCGACGAGCGCTACCAGCTGCTGTCCAGAGGTCTGCACGATCTCGACGACCAGCGACTCTGGCAACGGGCCCTCGAATCCTTCGAGGCGGCCACCGATCAGCGCGGCCGGCACCCGGCCCGCTGACCACCGGCCGTTCGAGCGGCCTCCGAACACCGAATTCTCGGGGATGTCACGCGCAGCAGTGCTGCGCGCGTTCGCACCACACACCCACTTGTTCGATCGGAGGCCGACATGAACCAGCACCCCACCGCCAGCAACGCCACCCAGGCCAACAACGCCGACGCCGCCGCACCCAGCCCTCGCCGGGCACAGCCGCTCGGCCCCATCGAGATCGAGCGGGCCATCGGGGCGTTCC
>JBJTXX010000570.1:0-17154 GCA_046082485.1 Actinomycetota bacterium | reverse complement strand
GGGGAGGCGGCCGGATGGCGCGGCCGGATGCGCGGCGGCTGGCCGGGCCGGACGGGGGGTCGGGCTCAGGCGGTGGCGTAGGCGTCGAGGCGACGACGCAACTCGGCCCGGTATGCGGTGGCCCGCTCGGTCTTGAGGTGTTCGTAGCCGCGCACCTGGTCGGGCAACGACGCGATCGCGATGGCATCGTCGGCGTTGTGCGGACCCAGATGGGCCAGCAGCGTGTCGACGGCCCGTACGTACTCGGGCACCATCTCGCGTTCCATGCGACGCACGCCCGCCCAGCCGAACACGTCGAGGCGAGTGCCCCGGATGCGCCGCATCGCCCGCAGCACGATGAAGGCCGGCCGCGACCATCGGCCGAGCTCGATCTTGTTCTTCATGCCCATCGACCGCAGCATCGGCGGGTGCAGCATGAACCGGGCCTTCTTCGGAGCGGTCGCCAGCAGCAGGCGGGCCACCTCGTACTCGTCCTTGTACGCCATCAACTTGTGCAGGTTCCGGGCGACGGCGTCGGTGAGTTCGGCGTTGCCCGTTGCGGCGACCTTCTGCACCAAATCGGTGAAGCGTCGTGCGTACGCGGCCGACTGGTAATCGGTGAGGTCGGCCGACAGCATCGCCACCAGCTGCTCGCCACCCCGCCGGGCGGCCGCCGACTGCGGCTCCACGAGATCCTCGACCGACGCCGCATCGGCCGCCCACGCCCGGCCCCAGCGGAACGCAGCGACGTTCTTCTCCACCGACACGCCGTTCAACTCGATGGCGCGCTCGACCGACTCGGGCCGCAGCGGCACGTCGCCGCGCTGCACGGCAACGCCCGTGACGAACACGTTCACCGTGCTCTCGTCGCCCAGCAGCCTCGCCACGATCTGGCTGGCGTTCGTGCTCACTCGCTGGCGCACGGATGCATCGATGCGGGTCGACAGGGGGTCGAGGGGGTAGGGGCGTTCGGGGTGGGCGATCATCGAACCGGTCGGCACCATCGCGGTGTTGGCGATGAGCACCGTGCGGGCGGGGTCGAGGGTGCGCAGGGTTGCGTCGGCGCCGGCGACGAGCTGGTCGAACGCCAGCAGCACGTCGACCGACGCAGCGGTCGCCCGGTTCGAGGGGTGCGCCTCGTGGCGCGAGAGCCGCAGGTCGCTGACCACCGGGCCGGCCTTCTGCGACAGGCCGGTCTGGTCGAGGCCGCGCACGTGCAGGCCCTCCATCATCGCCGCCGTGCCGAGGATCTGGGCGGTCGTCACGACTCCGGTGCCGCCGATGCCCGAGAGCCGGATGGTGAGTTCGTCGATCTCGCGGCCCAGCGGTGCCGGCAGGACGGCGGGGGGCTGCAGGCGAGGTGATGCCCCCGTGGACTTCGTGGCCGCCACGGGCACCTTCATGAACGACGGGCAGTCGCCCTCCATGCACGACAGGTCGAAGTTGCAGCTCGCCTGATCGATGCGGGTCTTGCGGCCGAACGCGGTCTCGACCGGCTGCACCGACAGGCAGTTGCTCTTGTCGCCGCAGTCGCCACAGCCCTCGCACACCCGCTCGTTGATGACCACCCGGAAGTCGGGTGTCTCGGCGCGGCCACGTTTGCGGTCGCGTCGCTTCTCGGCGGCACAACGCTGGTCGTGCACCAGCACCGTGCAGCCGGGCACCGATGCCAGCACCTGCTGGGCCTCGATGATGCGGCTGCGCCCCCACACCTTCACACCGGCCGGCACCTCATGTGCCCGATACCTCGACACGTCGTCGGTGGTGATGATCACCTGACGCACGCCCTCGGCCAGCAGCACACGCACCAACTGCAGCACCTCGAGTTGGCCGAAGGGATCCTGTCCTCCGGTCATCGCGACGGCGCCGTTGTAGAGGATCTTGTAGGTCATGTTCGCCCCGTTGGCGATGGCCGCGCGCACGGCCGTCATGCCCGAGTGGAACAGGGTGCCGTCACCGATGTTCTGGATGAGGTGATCGTCCTCGACGAACGGCGACATGCCGAACCACTGGGCGCCCTCGTTGCCCATCGAGGTGAGGCCGACGATGTTGCCGAACCTGCCGGGCTCCATCAGCATCACCATCGCGTGGCAGCCGATGCCGCCGCCGACGAGGGCACCCTCCGGCGCCTTGGCGCCCGTGCTGTGCGGGCACCCGCTGCAGAAGTAGGGCGTGCGGTTCACCGACAGCGGGATCAGTTGGCGCGGAGCCGGCGGTGGTGGCGCGAGCCGATCGCCCAGGCGTGACACCAGCCGCGTGCGCAGGCGGGCGGCGATCGAGTCGGCGTCGAGCGTGCCGGTGAACGGGAACAGCGCGGTGTCGTCGTGCGACCGCTTGCCCACGACCGTCGGTGCGTTGGTGCGGCCGAACAGGGCGTCCTTCACGAGCCACTCCAGGTTCGGGGCTTTCTCCTCCACCACGATGATCTCGTGCAGCCCCTCTGCGAATTCCAGCACCTGCCCGCGGTCGAGCGGCACGGGCATGAGCAGCTTGAACAGTCGGATGCCGGCGTCACGGAGTTGCTGCGGTGTGCGCAGCCCCAGCAGCCGCAGGGCCTCGAGTGTCTCGTGGTAGGTGTGCCCGCATGCCGCGATGCCCAACCAGTCGGACGGGCCGCGCACCTCGATGGTGTTGAGGTGGTTGGCCACGCCGTAACGGCGGGCCAACGGCAGGCGCACCTCGTGGAACTCGCGTTCCATGTCGAGCGTGTAGGGGGTGAGCAGCGCACCCGACGGGTGCGGCACCCAGACCCGACCGTTGACCTCGACCGTGGGCACATGCGGCGCCTCACGGTGTGGGTGGACCTCGACCGAACCGGTGCCGTCGGCGACGGCCTCCACCACCTTCACGCTCACCCACAGCCCGCTGGCCCGCGACATTGCAACGGCGTGACGGCCGAGGTCGATGGCCTCCTGCACGTCGCCCGGGAACAGCATCGGCATGTTCAGGTCGACGAGCGTGGCCCCGCTGGAACCCGGCAGGGTGCTGCTCTTCGCGCTCGGGTCGTCGCCCACGAACGCAACGGCGCCACCCTTGGCGGAGGTGCCCGCGAAGGTGGCATGGCGGAGCGCATCGCTGGCCCTGTCGAGCCCGGGAGTCTTGCCGTACCAGATGCCCAGCACGCCGTCGTAGCGGCAGGTGGGTTGCAGCACCGCGAGTTGCGAGCCCATCACCGCGGTGGCGGCCAGTTCCTCGTTCATGCCCGGCTGGAACTCGAGGTGCAGGTCGTCCTCGGCAGCGAGCGCCGCGGCCGCGGTGACGTCGCGGTCGAAGTTGGCCAGCGGACTGCCCGGGTAGCCGCTCACGTACGCGGCCGTGCGCAACCCATTGCGACGGTCGGCCCGCAACTGTTCGTACGGCATGCGTGCCAGGGCCTGCGAACCGCTGAGGAACACGCGGCCGTCGTCGAGTCGATAGCGGTCACTGAGCCGGTAGTCGTCGAGGGCAGTCACGGTTCCATGTTGGCAGGTGCAGAATGGGCGGCGTGGCGCGAGGCGGAACCCCGGCGATCCAGCAACTCGAGGCGGCGGGAGTGGCGTTCGACGTGCAGGAGTTCCATCACGAACCGGGCGAGAGCAACTACGGACGCTCCGCTGCGGAAGCCCTCGGTGTCGAGCCCGATCGGGTCTTCAAGACACTCGTGGCGAACCTCACCACCGACCGGGGCCCCGAGCAGGTGGTGGGCATCGTGCCCGTCAGCGGGCAGTTGTCGTTGAGGGAACTCGCGGTGGCGCTGCAGGGCAAGCGCGCCGAGATGTGCCCGGTCGAGGTGGCCCAGCGCATCACCGGCTACGTGGTTGGTGGCATCAGCCCGTTCGGGCAGAAGAAGCGTCTGCGCACCGCGATCGACGAGACCTGCATCCTCTTCGACACCATCTTCGTCAGCGGTGGCCGCCGCGGTCTCGACATCGAGATCGCCCCTGACGCGCTCATCGCCGTGCTCGACGCAGTCGTGGCCCCGATCGGCGCGTGAGCCACCGACCGGGCATCTCGGTCAGTTGCGCTTGACGCGGCCGGCCAGCGCCCGGAACGCGAGCGTGAACGACACGCTGCCGAGGCCCAGCACCGCCAGCATCGCCTTGCCGATGCGCGCCCATTCCCAGCCGTCCATCAGCAGGGCCCGAAGCCCGTCGAGCAGGTAGGTGGTGGGGTTGAACTGCACCACGGTGGCCAGCCAGCCGGTGAGCGCCTGCGCCGGCAGGACGGCGGTGGTGAGGAAGAGGAACGGGAAGAACAACAGGAACGCGCTGTTCACGGCCGTGGGGTTCCCGGTGCGCAGGGCGATGGCGTAGGGGAACCCGGTGAAGGCCAGGCCCCACAGCCCGGCGATCAGCACGAACAGCAGCATTCCCAGCACCCCTGTGGCGACGTCGATGCCCAGCACCAGGCCGAGCACCAGCACGGGCACGGCGAGGGCGATGATCAACACGAGGTCGGCCATCATCAGGCCCAGCAGCAGGGTGCCGCGCCGCACCGGAGTGAGCAGCAGTCGATCGAGATAGCCGTCCTGGATTTCGATGACGAGCGCGCTCGCCCGGCTGACGCCGGTGACGGCGAACGCCACCGACACGGGCAACTGGAAGGCCTTGTAGTCGAAGCCGGCAGGGAAGCCGCCCTCCACGAAGGCCTGCAGCGCGCCGACGTTCACGACGAAGAAGAACAGCGGGATGAAGAGGGCGGGGGCGAAGGCCTCCGGGTCGCGCCATGTCAGGCGCAGGGCCCGCAATGCCACCGTGTGGAGATCGCTCCAGAACCCCGCGCTGCGCGGGTGCACCCGCTCCGACCGGCTCATTCCTCACCGTCCTGCAGTCGGCCACCGGTGATGTGCAGGAACACGTCGTCGAGCGTGGGTGTGCGCAGCGTGAGGCCCTCCACCGTGACCTCGGCGGCGGCCAGGGCAAGGGCGACGGGGCTGATGGCGGTTGGCCCGTTGAGCACCGACATCACGACCTCGTCGCCAGAGACCTCGACGGTCTGCACCTGCGGCAGTGAAGCGACGGCATCGGCGACCTCACGCCCCCGACCGGCGGGAACCCTGGCGATCACCAAGTCGCTGCCGACCGAACGCTTCAGTTCCTCCGGGGTACCCTCGGCCACGAGCCGCCCCTGGGCGATGATGCCGACCCGGTCGGTCAGTGCGTCGGCCTCCTCGAGGTACTGGGTGGTGAGGAAGATGGTCATGCCGAGGTCGTGGTTCAGGTGGCGAACTTCCTCCCACACTGCGGCGCGGCTGGTCGGGTCGAGGCCGGTGGTGGGCTCGTCGAGGAACAGCACGTCGGGCTGGTGCACCAGTGCCGCAGCGAGATCGAGCCTGCGCTTCATGCCGCCCGAGTAGGTGCCGATGCGGCGGTCGATCGCGTCGCCGATGGCCACGAGGTCCAGCAGTTCCCCCAGCCTGCGTGTGCGTTCCGCCTTCGACAGGCCGTAGAGACGGCCTTGCAGGTCGAGCAGTTCGCGGCCCGTCTGCTTGGGGTCGAGGGCGGCCTCCTGCAACGCCACGCCGATGCGCAGCCGCACCTTCTCGGCCTCGGTGGCGACATCGAAGCCGGCGACCCGGGCGGTGCCACCGGTGGGGGCGAGCAGCGTGCACAGCATCCGCACGGTGGTGCTCTTGCCGGCGCCGTTCGGCCCGAGGAAGCCGTAGATCTCGCCGGTGGCGATCGACAGGTCGACGCCGCTGACGGCCTCGGTCTCGCCGAAGCGGCGGACGAGCGAGCGTGCTTCGACGGCGAGCTGCATCCCGGCGACGCTACCGCTGACGGGCACTGGCGTGACGAAGCATGGCCTCGATGCGCGCCACCCTCGTGCGGGCCGGAGGATGGGTGGCGGCGAGGCGATCACGCCACGTCAGCGGCCGATGGGCGCCGTATGCGCCGATCGCGCGGCGCAGGGCCAGCGCGAGCGGACGGCCGAAGCCCATCGCCACGGCCCGGCGATCCGCCTGGAACTCGGCGTTGCGGCCCACCGCGTTGGCGAGCAGGTTGCTGAGCAGCAACCCGCTGAGGAACACCCACGACACCGCGGTGAGCGCTGCGGCCAGTGCGCGGCCGAGCGCGGTCATGCCCGCGGAGTGCTGCACGAAACTGGTGGTGGCGGCGCGTGCCACGTTCTGCAGGTAGAACCCGACGCGTGCCAGCAACAGCACGGGCACCGACATCCACTGCGCGATCGTCAGCGCCACCGTGTGGAGGCCGAGGTGGTGGCTGAGTTCGTGGGCGAGCACGCCGCTCAGTTCGTTCCGGGGGAGGGTCTCGAGGGCATGGCTCGTCACCACCACCAGGTGACCGCCGCACGCGAACGCGTTCATCTCCGGCGAGGGCAGCACTGCCAACACGTAACGATGGCGGGGCAGGTCGTTCGCCTGCAGCACGGGCAACCATGCCGGCTCCAGCACTGCCGCCTCGTCGGCGTCGGGCCGTCGGGCGCCGAGCAACGGCGCGACCAACAGCGCCTGCACGCTCGGGAGGAACAGCACCACACCCGCCGCCAGCCAGGCGAGGGCGAACCACCAGTAGCCGACGTGCCACACGGTTCGCGCCAGCAGCCAGAACACCGCCACCGCGAGCAGGAACACCGGCGTCACCGCGACCACCGAGGCGAGGGCGGCGAGGCCCGACGACTCGAGGGTGCGGCGTGTGCCCCGGGAACGTCGCTTCGCGTGCACACCTGAACGATACGAGCATCCGGGAAATAGGGCTATCGCGCGCTGGGTCGCCTGCCGATAACCGTGTACCCCCCCAGCACGACGCGCACTCAGGAGGTGCCGTGGCACAGCCCACCCAGATCGAACGCATCGCGGAAGGAGAACCGACGGTCGAGCGCCTGCTCGAGCAGTCGGCATCCGTCCGCGACGCCGATCTGGGGCGCGCCCGGTATCTGGTGCAGCAGGCGAGGGTGCTGGCGCGTTCCCACGGTGATCGTCCCGGCGAGGCCGACGCTCTGTACCGGCTGGCCGAGCTGGCGTACGCCTCGGGGCAGGCGCACGATGCGCTGATGCTGGGGCTCGAGGCGCGTGATCTCGCCCACCAGTGCGCGGCAACGCTCACGGAGGTCGCAGCGCTGAACATCGTGGCCGCAGTGCAGTTCAATGCGGCGAACTTCAGCGAGGCACTGCTGTCGGCGATGAACGCCCTCGACCTCTATCGATCGTCGGGGGAACGCTCCAGTGAGGGGCTGTTGTTGAACTCGCTCGCGCTCATCCAGCACAGCCTCGGCGAGACCGACAAGGCCATCGTCACCTACGAGGCCGCGTTGATGGCGAACAAGGGCCAGGATCGCGCCGATCTCGATGCGATCACGCTGGCGAACATGGCGCGGGTGCGCGCCGACCGCAACGAGCACCTGCTCGCCGTCAGCCTCGGTGAGTCGGCACTCGAACTGTCCCGGCACCACTCGCCCGAGTTCGTGCCCGAGATCATGGCGCGCCTCGCGATTGCCTACGTCACGCTCGATTTGCTGGAACGCGCCGGGGCGTGCCTCGATGAGGCCGAGGCGCTGGTGCGCGATCGTGAGAGCCGTCATCAGGCGCTTTCGCCTGCCAGTGCCGTCACGGTGCGCGTGGCTCGAGGTGAGCTGCACCTCGCCCGCCACCTGCGCGAACACGCGATCCGTGAATGGACCGAGGCGGTGGAGTTGGCGACGGCCGACGGACTTTCCGACATTGCGATGGAACTGCACGGCCGGCTGGGCGACCTCTACCGTCGGATGGGTCGATTCGAGCAGGCGTTGCAGCATCAGGAGGTGCGTTTCGAGTTGAACGAGAGGATGGCTGTCCGCAGTGCCGAACTGCGCACCCGCACCCTGCAACTGCAGCACGCTGCCGAGTTGGCCAAGTACCAGACGGAACTCGAACGGCTGCGCACCACCGAACTCGAGTCGCTGGTGCAGCAGCGGATGAGCCAGTGCGAGAACCACCACACCGACGTCCTGCACCGCATTGCGGAACTGGCCGGTGGGATCGGTGGCGACGCCGCCCGCCACATGCGCGACGTGGGTGAACTGGCGGGCGAACTGGCTTTCGAACTCACCGGCGAACGCGACTTCGCGGATCAGGTCTCTGCGGCCGCGCCGTTCCACGACATCGGCAAGATCGGGGTGGATCACCACGTGCTCGAGAAGGCAGGGGCGCTCGACGCTGACGAGTACGAACAGGTGAAGCAGCACCCCGAGATCGGGCGCCGCGTGCTGGCCGGCAGCGTTTCGCCCGTCGGCCGGATGGCCGAGGCGATCGCCTGGTGCCACCACGAACGTTGGGACGGCGGCGGCTATCCACGTGGCCTGGCGGGCATCGACATCCCCCTGGCCGCCCGTGTGACGGCCGTGGCCGATGTGGCCGATGCCTTGGGGCACCGCCGGGTGTACAAGGGCGACTGGAGCGACGACGACGTGCTCGATCACATCCGTCAGGGCAGCGGCAGCCACTTCGACCCCGAGGTGGTGCAGGCCTTCGAACGGCTGGTGCGCCGCCGCGAAGGCTGACCCCTACACTCGCCACATGGCGGGAACCAGGTCCGAACGCATCGCCACGCGCACACGCAACGAGAAGTGGAAGAACGTTCCGTTGCGCATCGAGATGCTGGAGTGCATCAACTGCGACGCCTGCCTGCGGCACTGCCCGCCGCACTTCGGTGCGATCTTCAACCACGGGCCCGATGTGGTGATCATCCCCGAGCTGTGCAGCGGATGCGACAAGTGCCTGCCCGCCTGCCCGGTGAACTGCATCTACCCGTTCGAGGACTGGCAGCAGCGCAGCGTTCCCGATGAGTGGTGGGACGAGGCGGGCGGCCCGTCCGACCCTTACGCCTAGGCAGCCGGGCCTGACATACTGCAGGCCATGACCGACATCATCGAAGGCGCAGAACCCTGGAGCCACGTGGGCGAGGGCCCGCATGGCGCACTCGTCGTGCACGGCTTCACCGGGAACCCCGGCAGCATGCGTGGTGTGGCCGAGGCCCTTGCCACGGCCGGCTTCCACGTGGAGATGCCGCTGCTGCCCGGCCACGGCACGAGGGTGGAGGACATGCTGCCGACGCGCTGGGCCGACTGGTCCGCCGGCGCCGACGCGGCCTACCAGCGGCTCGCTGCCCGCGCCGACAAGGTGGTGGTGGTCGGCCTGTCGATGGGGGGCGCACTCACACTGCGCCTCGGTGCCGATCACCCCGAGATTGCCGGTCTGGTGTGCGTGAACCCCGCCACCCAACCGCAGCCGCAGGAGGTGCTCGACATGGTGCAGGGCATGATCGCCGGTGGCACCGACACGATGCCGGCGATCGGCAGCGACATCGCCGACCCCGACGTGAAGGAGAGCGCCTACGAGGCCACGCCGTTGGCGCCGCTGCTGTCGCTGATGGTCGACGGGCTCGCACCCCTCGCCGAGTGCTATTCGTCGATGCGGCAGCCGTTGCTGCTGATGAATTCGCCGCAGGACCACGTGGTCGACCCGGCACAGGCCGAGTTCCTTGCCGGCAACTACGGCGGCCCGGTCGAGCGTGTCACGCTCGAGCGCAGCTACCACGTGGCGACGCAGGACTACGACCGCCAACTGATCTTCGACGCCACCGTCGGGTTCGCCCGGCGCGTCTGCGCCTGACCGTGCTCGCCGCCATCCCCAGCCCCTCCAACGGGGTGTTCCACATCGGCCCGTTGGCGATCCATGCCTACGGACTGATGATCGCCCTCGGCGTGATCGCCGCGGTGTGGCTTGCGGGTCGCCGTCTGGAAGCAGCGGGCACCGGCACACGGGACCAGATGTCGGGCATCGCGGTTCGTGCGGTGGTGGCGGGGATCATCGGCGCCCGCATCTATTACATCCTCACCGACAAGAGCGAGCCGTGGCGCGAGCCGGGACGCTGGCTGAAGATCTGGAACGGGGGTCTCGGCATCCCCGGAGGGTTGATCGCCGGCATTCTCGTCGGTGCCTGGGCGGCGCGGCGGGTGGGTGTCTCGGTGCCCGGGCTGCTGACCGCAACGGCACCCGCCATCCCGTTGGCGCAGGCCATCGGCCGTTGGGGCAACTGGTTCAACCAGGAACTGTTCGGTCGGCCCACCACCCTGCCGTGGGGACTGGAGATCGACGACGAGCACCTGCCTGCCGGGTACGCCAGCGGCACGCTGTTCCACCCGACCTTCCTGTACGAGAGCCTTTGGAACGTGGCGCTGTGCTTGGTGCTGTTGCAGGTCGACAAGCGCATGTCGCTGCGGCCGGGCCGGTTGATGGCGGTGTACGTGGCGGGCTACTCCGTGGGTCGGTTCTGGATCGAGGGACTGCGCATCGACCCTGCGAACAGCGGCGGTGGATGGCGTCTGAACCAGTGGACCGCGGTGATCGCCTTCGTGCTGTCGGTGGGCTACCTGATGGTCGACGCCGCTCGGCATCGTCGGGCCGTGGCACCGCTGGACTACGTTGCCGAGGATGAGTGACGACGTCGTCCTGTACGAGCGACGCGATCCCGGCATCGCGCTGCTCACCCTGAACCGTCCTGATCGGCTGAATGCGTGGAACGGGCAACTGGCTGCCCGCTACTTCGAACTGCTCGACGTGGCCGCCGCCGACCCCGAGGTGAAGGTCGTGGTGGTCACCGGCGCCGGCCGTGGGTACTGCGCCGGCGCGGACATGGACACCCTGCAGGGCCTGGGCGGCGGTGGAGGCGGCGCCGAGAACGAAGCGGGCATCTGGCCGGTGTACCACACGACACTGGTGCCCAAGCCGGTCATCGCGGCGGTCAACGGCGCGTGCGCCGGGATCGGTCTGGTGCAGGCCCTGATGTGCGACATCCGATTCGCTGCCGCAGGCGCGAAGTTCACGACGGCCTTCTCGCGCCGTGGGCTGATCGCCGAGTACGGCATCTCGTGGATCCTGCCCCGTCTGGTCGGCAACGCCCGCGCCCTCGACCTGCTCTACTCCGGCCGCGTGCTGCTGGCCGAGGAGGCCGCGCAGATGGGCATGGTGAACGAGGTGGTGGCACCCGAGCACCTGCTGGATCGCACACTCGAGTACGCAGCCGAACTGGCCCAGCACTGCTCGCCGACCTCGATGTCGGTCATGAAGCGACAGGTGTACGGCGACTGGGACCGCGGGCTGGTGCCGGCCACCGATGACGCCATCGAACTGATGAAGGCGTCGTTGCGCCGCCCGGACTTCAAGGAGGGTGTGGCGAGCTTTCTCCAGAAGCGCCCGCCGAACTTCCTGCCCGTGCAGAAGGTCTGACGGGGCCCGGCCGCGTCAGGCAAGGGCCCGCAGTTGCCCGGCCAGTGACTCGGGCACCACGGGGTTGAAGAACTCGCCGCAAGCCACCTCGGCAGCGGCGATGAAACGCTGCACACCGGCGGCTCGCCACGGCGAGACGATCTCGATGTTGCACCACGCGTGCGGCCAGTGGCCGCCGTCGAACGGACGCTGGTTCACCCACAGCATGTAGGGCAGGGGTTGGTCGTACAGCCGGTCGAGGCGGGCCAGTACGTCGACGAGCATCGCGGCCAGGCCGTCTCGCTTGGCCGACGACATCGACGGGAGGTCGGGCACCTGCTGCTCGGGCGCCAGCGCGAGAGCGATCGGGTAGGTGCCGGCGTGTTGCACCGATGCGATCCAGCCGTGGTGCCGCGCCACCAGCCGATCCCCCGGTTCGAGATCGGCCGACCAGACCGCGTCGAGCAGTCGGCGCGGCCGCTCGGGCACGTGTGGATAGGCGTAGATCTGGCCGTGCGGATGGGCGATCGTGGCGCCGACCTCAGGGCCGCGGTTCTCGAAGCACAGCACGAACCGCACGTCGTCGCGGGCGCCTAGCGAGGCGCTTCGCTCGGCCCACAGGTCGATCACGCGACGGGCGCCCTCGACGCCCAACGAGTGGAACGTGGCGTCGTGCTGCGGTGTGTAGAGCACCACCTCGCAACGGTCGCCCGGCATCGCCGGCCAGCGGTTGGGGAACCATCGCACGTCGTAGGGCTCGGGCGCCTCCATGCCTCCGACGCAGAACGGGCACCCGGTGCTCGGCAGGTTGGGTCGACCCTGTCGAGCGCCGACGACATGCACACGTGTGCCGAGGAATGGGTCGGTGCGCAGGTCGGACGGCGCATCGGTGCGGGGGTGGTCGGCGTCCACCGCGTGGATGGTAACGGCACGCCGGTCTACCGTCTGCGACGTGATCCACCTGCAAGGCCTTTCCGCCGATGCCGTCATCGACGACTCCCACGGCGTGCCCGTCATCGAGTACTGGGGTGCGCCACTGGGCGACGTCGACGCCGTGTCGGTGGGTGTGGCGCTGCGCAGGTCGGCCGTGCCGGGCTCGCTCGACACGGTGGCACCGCTGTCGGTGGTTCCCGAGGGTGGTTCCGGGTTCCCCGGCCGCCCCGGGTTGTCGGGGCACCGTCAGGGCGGCACGGCATGGTCGGCGCGTTTCCAGCCCAGTGGCACGCAACTGATCGAGGCCGGTGTGCGGGTGGAGGCCTTCGACCCGGTCACCTCGCTGCGACTGGTCACCACCATCACGCTCGGCGACGTGCTGGCGGTGGAGTGCACCGTGCACAACGAGGGCTCGAACCGTTACCTGCTCGACGGGCTGCACCCCTCCCTGCCGCTGCCTGCGCAGGCCACAGTGTTGCTCACGTTCGACGGTCGGTGGGTGCGCGAGTTCCAGCCCGTGCGTCGGCAGTGGTCGAGCGGTGCGTGGAGCGCCGAGAACCGCGCCGGGCGCACGTCGCACGAGCACCCGCCGTTGCTCTATGCGGGCACGCCCGGTTTCGGCGAGTGGCACGGCGAGGTGTGGGGTGTGCACCTCGCATGGAGTGGCAACCACACGATGCTGGCCGAGGCGCTTCCCGACGGGCGTCGCCACGTGCAGTCGGGTGAGCTGCTGCTGCCCGGAGAAGTGTGTCTCGAGCCCGGGCAGTCCTACACGGCCCCCACGGTGATGGGCGTGTACGGGCAGGGCCTGACGCCTGCCTCGTGGAACTTCCACCGCTGGCTGCGCCGCCGCAGTCGGGCCTCGCGCAGCGAGCGCCCCGTGCTGCTGAACACGTGGGAGGCCTGCTACTTCGACCTGTCGACGGATCGTTTGAAGGAGTTGGCGTCGGCTGCCGCCGAGGTGGGCGCCGAGCGGTTCGTGCTCGACGACGGCTGGTTCGGTTCGCGTCGCGACGACACGAGCGGCCTCGGTGACTGGTGGGTGTCGCCCGAGGTGTTCCCCGACGGCCTGCATCCGCTCATCGGGCACGTGCACGACCTCGGGTTGCAGTTCGGCATCTGGATCGAGCCCGAGATGGTGAACCCCGACAGCGAGCTGTACCGGGCGCACCCCGACTGGGCGCTGGTCACCCCGGGCCGCGAACCGGTGATGGCGCGGAACCAACTGGTGCTCGACCTCGGTCGGCCCGAGGCCTTCGATCACGTGCTCGGGCAACTCGACGTCCTGCTGCGCGATCACGCCATCGACTACGTGAAGTGGGACATGAACCGGGCCCTCGTCGACGCGAGCGGCTCCGACGGCGCGGCCGGCGCCCACGCGCAGACCCTTGCGTGTTACCGCCTGCTCGACGAGTTGCGTGACCGTCATCCGCACGTGGAGTTCGAGTCGTGCAGCAGCGGTGGCGGCCGCATCGACCTCGGGGTGCTGACCCGCACCGAGCGGGTGTGGACCAGTGACTGCAACGATGCGCTCGAGCGACAGACCATCCAGCGTGGCGCCTCGATGCTTGTCCCGCCCGAAGTCATGGGGGCTCACATCGGGCCGACGCGGTCGCACACCACCGGACGCGTGCATTCGTTGGCGTTCCGCACCGCCACGGCGATGTTCGGTCACCTCGGCATCGAGTGGAACGTGCTCGAACTCGACGCAGCCGAGCGTGAGCAACTGCGCGATGCCGTGGCCGTGCACACCCGCTTCCGGGAGTTGCTGCACGGTGGCGACGTCGTGCGGTTCGACCCGGTCGCGAACGGCGCCGAGCCCGCCTCGTTGGCGCACGGTGTGTACTCGCGGGATCGCCGCGAGGCCCTGATTGCGCACGTGCAACTCACAAGCGGTGGCTCGTTGCTGCCGCCGCCCCTGCGTCTGCCGGGGCTCGACCCCGACCTGCGCTACTGCATGCGCCAGATTCCGCTGCCGGGCTCCACCGTTGCCTGGCCGGCCAGCGGCATCATGCTCACCGGCCCGCAACTGGCGGCACACGGGGTTCAGTTGCCCCGCCAGCACCCCGAGAGCGCCGTCCTCCTCCACCTCGTCGCCATGTAGCGCGAACTTGAGTTCGCGCGGGCCTGTCCTGAGGAACTTGAGTTCGCGCGGAGGGGGTGGGTCGTAGGATGGGGGGCGTGTCCGAACGCATCTCTGCCGCCGACGTCGCCAAGGTGGCGAGGCTGGCCCGACTCGATGTCACCCCCGAGGAACTCGATCGCACGACCGAGCAACTCGACGGCATGCTCGAGCACTTCGCCGACATCGATGCCCTCGATCTGGCCGACGTGCAGCCGATGACCCAGCCCTACCCGTTGGTGAACGTGCTGCGGCCCGACGTGGTGCAGCCCTGCCTCGATCGAGCCGAGGTGCTGGCCGCGGCGCCTGCCGCCGAGGACGGCCGTTTCCGCGTGCCGCCGATCATCGGACTGGACCTGTGATGGGCATCGCCGACATCGCCACATCGGTGCGCTCGGGCGCCGTGAAGGCCGCGGACCTGGTCGAGCAGCACCTGCGCCGCATCGCCGAGCGCGAGACCGAGATCCACGCCTTCAACCACGTGATGGCCGACGAGGCGCGAACGGCCGCTGCTGCGGTCGACGAGGCGGTTGCCCGGGGCGACGACCCGGGTCCGCTGGCCGGCGTCACCGTGGCGTTGAAGGACAACATGTGCACCCGTGGTGTGCCCACCACCTGCTCGTCGCGGATCCTCGAGGGCTGGCGACCGCCCTACGACGCCACCGTCGTCAACACCCTGCGCGCCAACGGGGCGATCGCCATCGGCAAGACGAACCTCGACGAGTTCGCCATGGGCAGCAGCACCGAGAACTCGGCATTCGGCCCGACCCGCAACCCGCACGACACCGGCAGGGTGCCGGGCGGCAGCAGCGGCGGCAGTGCTGCGGCGGTCGCTGCCGGCTTCAGCCACTTCTCGCTGGGCAGCGACACGGGTGGCAGCATCCGCCAACCCGCCGCGCTGTGCGGCGTGGTGGGCGTGAAGCCCACCTACGGCTACGTCAGCCGTTACGGACTGGTGGCCTTCGCCAGCAGCCTCGACCAGATCGGCCCGTTCACCTCGACGGTGGCCGACGCCGCACTGGTGCTGGACGTCATCGGCGGGCACGACCCGCACGACAGCACCAGCATTCCCCGGGCCCACCCCAGCATCGTCGAGTCGCTGCAGCAGGGTGTGGAGGGGTTGCGGATCGGCCGCATCACCGACCTGCCCGAAGGCGCCGACCCCGACGTGCAGGAACGCCTCGAGGCGGCCTTCGATGCCTTGCGTGCTGCGGGCGCCATCATCGTCGACGTGCAGGTGCCGGCGTTCACCTTCGGTCTCACGGCGTACTACCTCATCGCCCCGGCCGAGGCCAGCAGCAACCTGGCTCGCTACGACGGCGTGCGCTACGGCATGCGTGTCGACGCTGCGGACACCAACGCGATGTACGGCGCCACCCGCGAGGCCGGCTTCGGCGACGAGGTGAAGCGCCGCATCATGCTGGGCACCTACGCGCTGAGCGCGGGCTACTACGACGCCTACTACGGCAAGGCGTTGAAGGTGCGCCGCCTGATCCACGACGACTTCGAGCGGGCCTACCAACACGCCGACGTGCTGCTCACTCCCACGTCGCCGAGCGTTGCGTTCCCGTTCGGCGCCAAGGGCGACAACCCGTTGGCGATGTACCTCTGCGACACCTACACCATCCCCACGAACCTGTCGGGCCACCCGGGCATGAGCGTGCCGTTCGGCGCCGGCGCCCACGGCCTGCCGGTCGGTGTGCAGGTGCTGGCCGGCACGCTGCAGGAGCCGACGATGTTCCGTGTGGCGGCAGCCCTCGAGAGGAGCCTTTCATGAGCGCCCACGACGGTCTTCCCGGTGACTGGCAGTTGGTGGTGGGCCTGGAGGTCCACGTGGAACTGGCCACCGAGACGAAGATGTTCTCGGCCAGCCCCAACCGCTTCGGCGACGAGCCGAACACGAACATCGACCCGGTGACGCTGGGCCTGCCCGGTGCGCTGCCGGTGCTGAACGAGCGTGCCGTGGAACTGGCGATGCGCATCGGCCTGGCCCTCAACTGCACCATGCAGCCGTGCACCTTCCACCGCAAGAACTACTTCTACCCCGACATGCCCAAGGCGTATCAGGTGAGTCAGTACGACCAGCCGTTGAACGTCGACGGATGGCTCGACCTGCCGGGTGGCACCCGCATCGGCATCGAGCGTGCGCACATGGAGGAAGACGCCGGCAAGAGCACGCACATGGGCAACGCGAGCGGGCGCGTGCACGGCGCGGCCTATTCGCTCATCGACCTCAACCGGGCGGGTGTGCCGCTGGTCGAGATCGTCAGCCGACCCGACATCCGCAGCTCCGAGGAAGCCCGCCAGTACGTCAACGAACTGCGCTCCATCCTCGTGGCCATCGCCGCCAGCGACGCGAAGATGGAGGAAGGCTCGATGCGCGTCGACGCGAACGTGAGCGTGCACAAGCCGGGCACGCCACTCGGAACGCGCTGTGAGATCAAGAACGTGAACAGCGTGCGATCGCTGGGCCGGGCCATCGAGTACGAGGCCCGCCGCCAGATCGACATGCTCGAGGCCGGCGAGAAGGTGCGCCAGGAGACTCGTCACTGGGACGAAGTCGACGGCCGCACACACACCCTGCGTGTGAAGGAGGACGCGGACGACTACCGCTACTTCCTCGAACCCGACCTGGTGCCGGTGGTGCCGTCGGAGGAATGGGTGCAGCGGGTGCGCTCCACGATGCCGGCGCTTCCGACCGAACGGCGCCAGCACCTGTCGGTGACCACTGGCCAGGCGGCCGACAGCGAGGCGGTGATGAGCGTGGTCGAGCGAGGCCAGGACCACTACGTGCTGGCCGTCGGCCATCTGGGCGGCGATGCGGCACGTGCACTGGTGTACGTGAAGGAGGCCTTCGCCGACCTCGGCTCGGACCCGGCAGTGCCGGCCGCCGACATCGCCACACTCACGAACCTCGAGGTCGACGGGAAGGTGA
>JBJTXX010000569.1:0-3996 GCA_046082485.1 Actinomycetota bacterium | reverse complement strand
CCCGACCTCGTGATCATGTCGGCCTACCGCTACAAGCAGGTCGGTGCGGCTGCCGGCCGGGACCCTGACCAGGTCTGGAGCGAAGGCCTCGACCTGACCCTGCAGAAGATGCAGGGTGGTGCCCGCCACATCCTGTTGCTGGGTGACTCCGCCACCCCGGCCGACGACGTGCCGAGTTGCGTGGCGGGCCGACTGTCGAACGTGGGCAGTTGCATGAATTCCCGCGACAACGCGGTGCGCCCCGGCCGCCTGGGTGTGGAGCGCGACCTGGCGGCGAAGTACGGCGCGTCGTTCATTCCCACGAGCGACTGGATGTGCACCGATTCGGTGTGCCCCGTGATCGTGGGCAACGTGTTGATGTACCGCGACAACAGCCACATCACGGCCACAGCGTCAGGGTTTCTCGCGCCGTATGTCGAGGCTGCGGTGCGCAGCGTGCTGGGCTGATCGTTCTCACCCAACTCACGGGTTGCTCTCACCGGCCGACAGCACCGGGCTTCGTAGAGTTCCGGCCATGAACAACACCCTCACAGTCCTTGCAGATCGCGGCGAACGCTTCGGCCGCCATGGTGGCGCCCCCTGGCTGGGCCTGATCGCAGTGCTGCTCATCGGTGCAGCCGTCGCGGCCCTCGTGATGTGGCTGCTCCGCGGTCGCAGTCGCGCCGCCGCCGCACCGGTGGCAGCTGCCCCGACGGCCTCCGCCGAGGTGATCCTCGCTGAGCGCCTGGCCCGCAGCGAGATCGACCCCACCGAGTACCGCGGCCTGCTCGCTGCCCTGCGCGGCGAAACCCCGGTTGCCGCAACGGTTGCCGAGCCGGTTGCTGGCGAACCGACCCCCGAGTCGTAACCTCTCGGGCCATGGCCCGCCCGCTCCGCATCGGTGTGCAACTGCCCGAGGTCGAACGGCGCGTGCCGTGGCCCGAACTGGTCTCGATGGCGCAGGCCGCCGAGCGGGTGGGGTTCGACTCATCTGGCTCGGCGACCACCTGCTGTACGACCTGCCCGACGGCACGCCTCGCGGCCCGTGGGAGGTGTACACCTCGCTGGCAGCGCTGGCTGCCGTCACGAGTCGTGTGCAGTTGGGCTCACTGGTGTCGTCGCTCGGGTTCCACGACCCGGCGATGATCGCCAAGATGGCCGCCACCATCGACGGCGTGTCGGGTGGCCGCCTCACCCTCGGTGTGGGCTCCGGTTGGAACGAGCGCGAGTACCGCGCCTTCGGCCTGCCGTTCGACCGTCGCGTCGACCGCTTCGAGGAGGCCTACGATCTGGTGCGGCGACTGCTGGCGGGAGAGACGGTCACCCATGACGGCCCGTACTACCGGCTCGAGCGGTGCATCATCGATCCGCCGGCCCTTCGAGCCGGCGGGCCGTTGTTGATGGTGGGCTCGAACAGCCCGCGCATGCTCGGCATCACGCTGCCGACTGTTCACCAGTGGAACGTGTGGTGGAGCATCTACGGCAACACGCCTGCGGGTCTGGCCCCGGTGGTGGCCGACGTGCGGGCCCGTACCGAGGCCGCCGGCCGCGACCCAGACGAGGTGGAGGCCACGGCCTGCGTCTACGTGCAGGTGCCGGGTGGCGCGGGGCGCACGATGGGGGACCCCTCGATGGCCGAGCGAGTGCGGCCGATCACCGGCAGCCACGCCGAGGTGGCGCAGCAGCTGGCGGCGTTCGCCGAGATCGGAGTGGCGGAACTGCAGTTGGTGGTCGACCCGATCACCCAGCCCGCCATCGAGTGGCTGGGTGGCGTGCTGGCCGAACTCGACGGCTGAGTCGCTACGCGATGTCGCCCGGAAGGGTGACGTCGAGCAACTGCAGGTCGGGTGTCGGCGCCGACAGGGTGTGCGGCACACCTGCGGGAACCACGAACGAATCGCCCTCGGTCAAGCGGTGCTCGACGTGGCCCTCGGCCGTCAGCGTGAGGCCACCCTGGAGCACGAATCCGAACACGAACTCCGCTGAGTGCTCGGCCGACACCGGTGCGGCAGACCCGACCGGTCGCACCACCCGGCACCCGGCGACACCATCGGTGGCGATGCCGATGCCGGTGTCGCGGCACTCGTAGCCGCGGAGCCGCCAGGGCGCCCACGTTGCCGTCTCGGCGCGGTGGAAGACGAAGCGGTGGCCGTCGGGCCCGTAGCCGCGTTCGGGCAGCACCCGGGTGGTGGGCAGTTCGGTGGTGGAGTCGCCCCATGTCTCGTGCTCGGCGGGGCAACCGATCTCCACGACCTGCATGCGGTCGCTGGCCTCGAGCACGCGGTGGCGGATGGTGGATGGCTGCAGCAGGCAGTCGCCCTCGTGCATCACCATCGGCTCGCCCTGGTCCTCGTAGACCACCTTCACCCATCCGCGATGGCAGAAGATCATCTGGAAGCGGATGCGGTGGAAGTGCACGTAGTCGGCCACCGGCCCGCCGCGGGGAATGAGGATGTGCGAGGCGATGAACCGACCGCCGAGGCGGCTGGGCACGAGGTCGCGGTAGCGCATACCGGCGCGCCCCTCGCCGAACTCGTCGTCGCTGTCGGCCGGGGCGTGGGTGACCACGAACTCGGGCACGAGGTCGGGCACCACCACGGGCGTGGTGGCCGGGGCGAACTCCACCACCGTGCCGTTCGGTGCAGTGGCGGGCGGGGGCAGTTCGCCGTCGATGAGCAGTCGTAGGGTTCCTGCCGGGGTCGTGGCGTCGGCATCGAGCCGCAGGCACATGCCGTGGCCGTCCATCACCGCGAGGCGCGGATGGTCGGCGGGCATGATCATCCGCACCCGGAAGCCGAGTGCCGTGAAGAAGTCGATGCACGCGGACAGCGGCTCGGTGGCGGGCAGCACCACCTGGGCGCCGTCGATGCTCGGTGCTTGCATGGGCCGAGACTACGGCCCGTCGGTTGGCCCGGCGAGTTCGGGGACGAGGACTCCATCTTTGACGACCAGTCGGTCGTCGAGTCGCACGGTGCAGGCGCGCATCGGCAGGTCGAAGTGGCCGGCAGTGAAACGCCCGGCCGTCTCGTTGGCTCCGGTGCTGTAGAGGAAGTTGCCGGCCCACGCCCGGGCCTCGGTGCCCCATGTCTCGCGGCGGTCGTACAACTGCGAGGCATCCCAACGCGCGAACGGGTTCATGCCCCACCCGACGTGACTGGTGGCCAGGCTCTCCCGGTCGCCGAACGCGCCGAGGTACTCGCGGAACAGGATCGCGTCGACACCGTCACCCTCGATGCGCTCGATGTGGTCGTCGACGATGTGCAGTACGACCGGCGTCTCGACGAGCTTGTTGAACGTCAGGTTCATGTCGCCGGGGGCCAGCACCACCGTGCCGTTCACGCTGTGGGCCGCGGGGAACGTGAGCACCAGACCCCCGGGCCAGTGGGCGATCGAACCCGGTCCGGTGGTGAGTCCGGTGGAGCCCGCGCTGAAGCCACCGGCGAGGCGCACCGTCAGGTCGGTGCCCGCAGCGCTGGAGACCTTCATCGTCGAGGAGGCCTTCAGCCACTGGTGACCCAGTTCGACCCGACGCGGCAGGTCGGCGTCCCAGTCGAGGCGCTCGAACACCTCCGGGTGTTCGTTCGAGATCATCAGCACGCGTGCACCCCCGCCGAGGATGTCGCCCAACTCGGGTGCGTGCAGCAGGCCCTCGACCGTGCAGTCGATGACGAGGTCGCTGCTGGCGAGCGCGGCGATGACGGCAGGGTGGTGGGCGATGGCCTGCGATGCGCCGGTCGAACGGATCGGCACCGGATGGGCCGACGGCGGAGTCGGCACCACGATGTCGAACACCCTGCCACCCAGTGACTGGGCGGCGAGGCGCGCCGTGGTGACCAGCGAGGCGCGGCTCTGCGATTCGCTGAGGATCGCCACCGTCTCGCCCTCGTGCAGGGCGCAGCGCCGGAAGTGGGCGGCAAAGGCGGCGATGAAGCGCCATTCGGTGTCGGTCATGCGCTCTCCACGGTGTCGAGGTGTTCGGTGATCAGTTCGTTCACGGGCCCGGGGGCCTCGGCGTTC
>JBJTXX010000568.1:0-1140 GCA_046082485.1 Actinomycetota bacterium | reverse complement strand
CCGCAGCGAACCCGAGTGCCGACCGAAGCGCCTTGTTCGCGGCCCGGCCCGCACGAGAACTCACGCCGGCAGGCTAGGGGTGCAGGAAGGCATGGCGCTTGCCATGGGTCAGATGGACGGGTTGGTGGCCGACGCGGCCGGGGGCATTCAGCCCTGAGTCACTGCGAACCAGCGGTTCTCGTTGTCGCAGAAGGCGAACGACGGCACGCCACCGTGCTCGCCCACTTCGGTGGCCTGCACGCCCTTTGCGACGAGAGCGGCACGGGCAGTTGCGAGATTCTCGACCCCGAAAGCGATCGACGGCGTAGCCAGATCGAGCCCGGCGGGGTTCTCCTTCATCAGCTCGAGCGGCACCAGTTCGAAGGCGAAACCCTGATCGGCGAAACCGACCTTGACGATCGAGAACGGGCCCGCCTGTTGGCGGTCCTTCTCGACCATGCCGACCTGCTCGGTCCAGAACTGCAGGCATGCGGCGGGGTCGTTCACGTACAGCACTACATAGCGGACATGCATGGGCGTCTCCTCGCGATCGGGAGCGTCGAGTGTAGGGCGCACGGATCTTTGCCCGATCGTGGGAGTGCGAAAGGAAGTCATCGAGCCCTGGCGGTCCGAAGGGGCGGCTCGCTGCCCTGCAGTGGGTGCAATCTGATGGCCACGGGGTTTGGGAGGTCGTGGTGGCAGAAGAAGGGGGCTGTGTGGACCGTAGGTTGACCCGGGTCGTGGCGCGGAAGCCGCTGCGGACATCTCGCTCTCGTGGGGTGTCCGCGTTTTCGGGTTGTCCTGGTGGTTTGCAACTGTGTGAAGGGGTGTAGATCGCCTCCTTTGGCACTGTCCCGGGGCGTTGTTGGAACGCACGCGACACGAAAGCAAACGGCTGCTCTTTCCACTGAGCTCCTCATGCTCTTGGCTTTCCGTGACTACTGAACAGTGTGGGATGGCTGTGGGCCTGGGTCTTGTGGGCGATGGACACTGTCTCCTTGGCAGGTGTTGCACACCGGAGCTCTGGATGTGAAAGTTGGTTTCACGTCGATTGGGGGATGAGATGCGACGGGGAACGTTGGCGTTTGCGGCGTTGAGCGCGGGTGTGGTGTTGGGCGGTGTGTCGGTGGGTATCGCTGCGATACCGGACTCGAACACTGG
>JBJTXX010000567.1:0-5604 GCA_046082485.1 Actinomycetota bacterium | reverse complement strand
CGTCCCTGCCACGCCTCGTTCGCGGCCTCCAGCCATTCGGCCTGGTCGTAGTACATCTCCGTCACCCGGGTTCCCGGGGCGAGTCCTTCGGGCCGCTTCCAGAGGGCGCGGGAGGCGTTGTTGCTCCAGACGATCTCGGCGTCGAAGATCCGACCCTCGGGGCCGATCGTCGGGCGCAACAGCACCACGCCGGCATCGAGGCCCTCGAGCAGGTCGTGGAAGTTGTGCTCCGACCTCTCGACGGCTTGACGGGTGAGGATCTCCGGTGTGCGGTCGGTGTACTCGACGAACAACATGCCACCGATCGACCGGATCTCCATCTCCATGTGGATGATGCCGCCCCGGAAGCGCACGGGGAACGGACCGTAGGTGATCGGTTGCCCGGGTTGGTCGACGGCGAACTGGAGGAAGCGGCCGGTGTCGAGGTGGGCGAGGGCGTCGCCGAACACCTCGGTCAGTTGCATGCCCTCCCGCACCCGCGGGTCGTAGTACTTCGCCTTGTCGGTGAGCCACAGCACGGTGCCGTCGACCAGTCGGCCGTCGACCAGTTTCGGCTGCACGACGGCGATGGCGCGGTCCGCGGACCGCTGCAGCGCGTCGAGCACGGCCGCAGCGGTCTGCGCGTCGAGATGAAGGCTGCTCCCGGCTCCGTCGCCGGCGGGGGAATCCACCGGGGGATGGTACCAATTCCGTGCTGTGGTCAGCGCTCGAGGAAGTTCGCGAACTGCCACCTGTCATCGGGCCGCACGTGGTCGGCCTCGTCGCTGAACCGTGCGAACAGGTCGCGGCGGGAGGTGACGGGGTCCCAGTCGGACGGGCCGGAATGCAGCGTGCCGAGGTATCGCTCGGCGACCCCGAGCACCTCGCGCCACGGCAGGTCGTCGGGAACCCGCACGCCCTGCTCAGGGTTTCGAATCATCCACGACACGGCGCCGATGATCGATCCGGCCACCTGCATCGTGGTGGCGCTCTGGTGCGGCAGCACCGCCCTGGCCTCGTCGATCGACAGTAGCGAACCGGTCCACCACGAGGTGTACGGGTGGCCCATCAAGAGCACGCCGAGTTCGTCGCGGCCCGACACGATCTCGTCGTTGAGGATGCGCTGCTCGGGCTGCATCTCCCAGCCGCGCATCCGAAGCTCGAGCACGCTGCTGATCGCAGCGTCGGACGGCAGGTACGAGTAGTGCACGGTGGGGCGGTACACCGCGGTTCCGTGCTCGTCGGAGACGGTGAGGTGCTCGCTCATCGTGAATGCTTCTCCGTGCCGCACGACCATGCCCCGGATCTCGCCGCTCGGCACCCAACTGCGCACCCATGTCTCGATGCCCGGACGGGCGATGCAGATCTGGTTGCAGGGCCCCTCACCGGCGTGCACGAATGCGTTGGGAGGCAGTTGGCGCTCGTGCGTGCCCCAGCCGAGCTCGGCCGGCGCCACGCCCTCCTCGTACAGGCCGTCGACCGACCAGGTGTTGACGAACTCGTTCGGGCGCTTGGGCTGCAGGCTCACCTGGGTGTCGCGCTCGGCGATGTGGATCACCTTGGTGCCGGTCAGCATCGACAGCACGTTGTACGACTCGTCGGCCAACGCTGCCTCGATCCGTGGCGTGGCCTCGCCGGCGATACCGTCGCTCAGCATGCGCGATGCGATCTCGGTGAGCGCCTGCTTCGCCCAGTGGCTCACGAGGCCCGGGTTGGCACCGTGCTCGAGCACGGCGGTGGCGCCCCTGTTGTCGGGCCACGCGGAGATCATGCGTCGCAGGGACATGTGTCGCACGTACAGCGTGCGGGCCAGCGGTGGGGTGTCGACCAACGCGTCGTACGGGTCCCAGAGTTCGACGCTGGTGTTCAGGTAGCGCACGCCATGGTCGCGGCACCAACGCAGGATCGTGGGGTTGTCGATGTTCCACGCCAGGTCGAGCAGCAGGTCGCCGTCACCCACGCGAGCGGACAGGAACCCGTCGAGGTTCTCGGGAGTGACGCGGTCCTGTTCGTAACGCACGCCGTGCGCCAGGACATCCGCGACACGGGCGCGGTTGTCGACGAAGTCGACGATCGTGATGCGTGCGGGTTCGATGCCGAGGTCGCGCACCAGCAGCGGCACCGTGCACTGCGCGACGGAACCGCAACCGAGGACGAGCACCCGCGATGGGGTGCGGGTCACTCGCTGAGGGCCGGAACGAGGCTGGCGAGCTCTTGGTCGACGCGGGCGACCTCTGCCGCTGCGTACAGGCTCTGCCAGTCGTAACTGATGCCCTTGCGACCGTTCTGCGTGCAGACCGGGGTGGTGTCGGTGGTGTGGTTCATGGCTGCCCCTTTCGACGCTGAATGGATGAGCGTGGGGACCATAACCACTGTGCGGCCATCATTGCTACGAACTGATGCAACTGATAGTGGGACTGACCGACCCGTCAGTTTGACGGACTCGTCGGTCAGCGAACGGCGGGGCATCGACGGCTGATCGGTGCTCAGTTCACCTTGCGTTCGTAGCCCGCCCAGTAGGGCTCGCGCAGCTTGAACTTCTGCAGTTTCCCGGTGGCCGTGCGGGCCAGCGAGTCGCGCAGTTCCACCCTCTTCGGACACTTGTACCCAGCCAGCTTGCTCTTCGCATGGGCGATGACATCGGCTTCGGTCAGCGTGGACCCCGGGGCGGTGACCACGAGCGCGAGCACCAGTTCACCCCACTTCTCGTCGGGCACGCCGATGACCGCCACCTCGGCGACCTCGGGGTGGCTGAAGATGCAGTCCTCGACCTCGATCGAGCTGATGTTCTCGCCACCCGAGATGATCACGTCCTTCTTGCGGTCGCTGATGCTCACGTACTGCTCGTCGTCGATGCTGCCGCCGTCGCCGGTGTGGAACCAGTCGGGCCCGGCCTTGTCGTCGCCTGCCGGATGGATGGCATCGGCGGTGGCCTCGGGCTGGTTCCAGTAGCCCTGCATGACGTGGTTGCCGCGGGCCAACACCTCGCCGTCGGGGCTGATGCGCATCTGCACGCCGAGGGCGGGGGCTCCGGCGCGGCTGAGGCGGGCGGCGCGCTCGGCGGGGGAGAGGTCGTCGAGTTCGGCGCGCCCCCGGTTCATGGTCAACAGCGGGGTCGTCTCGGTGAGCCCGTAGATCTGGATGAACTCCCAGCCGAGTTCGGTCTCGATCCGCTCGATGGTCTTCGTCGGGGGCGGGGCGCCGGCGCACACGATGCGCACCCGGTCACGGCCGGGGATCGGTCCGTCCCAGTTCGCCGCGGCGTCGAGGATCATGTTCGCGACCGCCGGCGCGCCGCACATCACGGTCACGCCGTGCTGCTCGACTCGTCGCAGGATCTCGGCACCGTCCACCTTGCGGAGGATGATGTGCTGGGCGCCCATGCCGGTTGCGGCATACAGCGCGCCCCAGCCGTTGCAGTGGAACTGGGGCAGCGTGTGCAGGTAGACGTCTCGGTCGTTCACCCCGAGTTGCCAGCCGAAGGTGGTCGCGTTCAGCCAGATGTTCCGGTGGGTCAGTTGCACGCCCTTTGGCCGGGCCGTGGTGCCGCTGGTGTAGTTGATCGTGGCGGTTGCATCCTCGTCGTACTCCCAGGGCACGGGGGCCAGGTGTTCGAGCGGGGCGTCGCTGTCGGTGCCGATGATGAGCTTGTGCTCGCACTGCACGTCAGCGAGGTCGTCGGCCAGCTCGGGGTCGACGAACAGCACACGTGCACCGCAGTGATCGACGATGTAGCGAACCTCCTCGGCGTGCAGACGGAAGTTGATCGGCACCAGGACGCGGCCCGACCCGCTGACGCCGAAGAGCGCCGTGAGCAGCCGTGCGGAGTTCTGGCTCACCATCGCCACCCGCTCCCCGGTGCCGATCCGGTGATGGTCGAGCCACGCCGCCCATGCGCGTGCCCGGGCTGCCATCTCCGCGTAGGTGTACTCACCCCAGCTCGCGGCGGGTTGGCTCGGTTCGTCGACCACGGCGATGCGGTGCGGATAGACCTCTTCCGCTCGTCGGAGGAAGTCATTGACGGTGAGTGCGACCTTCATGACGCAATTGTGGCCCACGCGTGTGCCCCGGGCGAACGGGGTGATCTCGGCATGGTCGCCGTTCGGGTGCCGTTCGGCAGGTACCCTGACAGGCGACATGACCGACCGACCTCGTTCGCAGGGGCGGCCGCGCGGGTCTCGGCGCGGGCCACGGCCTGCCGAGCACCGCACGCCGGCGCCCCCTCCTGCTCTCACCCTCGACCCAGCCGACTACGTGCCCACCGGTTTCGTCGACCTCGGCGTGCCCGCCGACGTCGACCTCGGCCTGGCAGCGGCGGGCTTCACGCAGCCGTTCGCCATCCAGACCAAAGCCATTCCGGTCGCCCTCGAGGGGCGCGACGTGTGCGGCCGCGCGAAGACCGGCTCGGGCAAGACCCTTGCATTCGGTGTGCCGATGCTGGCCCGGTTGTCGGGCGGGCACGAGCCGCGCCGGCCGACGGGTCTCGTGCTGGTGCCTACCCGTGAACTGGCGTTGCAGGTCAGCGAGGTGCTGGCCCCGGTCGCGCTCGCGTGCGGTCGTTCCGTTCTCGCCGTCTACGGCGGCGCATCCCGCCAGCAGCAGGTCGATGCACTCGACATCGGCGTCGACATCGTGGTGGCCACGCCGCTGCGGCTGATCGACCTGTTGAAGGAGAACGAACTGCAGCTCGATGCCGTGCAGATCGTGGTGCTCGACGAGGCCGATCGCATGGCCGACGACGGCTTCACGCCGCAGGTCGAGTGGATCCTGCGCAAGGTGACGGCTGCGCACCAGACGATGCTGTTCTCGGCCACGCTCGATGGCGACGTGGGGCACCTCGTCGAGCGCTACATGCGCGATCCCGAACTGGTCGCCATCGACGCCGCCACCGACACGGTTGGAACCATGCACCACCTGTGGCTGGCGGTGCACCACATGGACAAGGACCGTGTGGTGGCATCGATCTCGTCATCGATGGACAAGACGATCGTGTTCTGCCAGACCAAGCGCACGTGTGATCGGGTCGAGCGGGCGCTGCAGGAACTCGGAGTACGCGCTGCGGCCATTCACGGCGACCTTGCCCAGGCGGCGCGCGAGCGTGCCCTGAAGCGCTTCACCGACGGGGAACTGCATGTGCTCGTGGCCACCGATGTGGCGGCGCGAGGCATCGACATCGACGACATCGGTGCCGTCATCCACTACGAGCCGGCCGGCGACGTGAAGGACTACCTGCACCGCAGCGGCCGCACCGCCCGGGCGGGCCGCGACGGCTGGGCCGTCACGCTGGCCGAGTACAACCAGCACACGCAGGTGCGCATCCTGCAGCGTGCGCTGCGCCTCGAACCCACGCCGCCCGTCGAGGTGTTCAGCAACAACCCGAAGCTGAAGCACCTCCCCGACTTCGCCACCCCCTGACGCGAACTCAAGTTCGTCAGGACGGCCTTGCGCGAACTCAAGTTAGCGCAAGGGGGTCAGGGGAGCCAGGTGGGGCGGGACTGCTCGTAGTTGTCGATGGCGCCGGCGTGCGACAGTGTGATGCCGATGTCGTCGAGGCCGTTCAGGAAGCGGTGCTGGGTCTGCGGCTCCATCGGGAACGACGCGGTGATACCGGCGGCCGGCACCTCG
>JBJTXX010000566.1:0-2221 GCA_046082485.1 Actinomycetota bacterium | reverse complement strand
CCGCCCGGCTGGCCATGAAGGCGAGCAGGCCGGTGCCGGTGCCGAGGTCGACCACCACATCACCCGGGCGCACGTTGTTGCGGATGCCCCGGTGGTAGGCGTTCACGCGAACCGAGTCACTGAGCATCTTCTCGTGCGGGCCGGGCCGCGAACAAGGCGCTTCGGTCGGCACTCGGGTTCGCTGCGGCTCGTGTCGCCTCCAGCGACCGCCTGATGAGCGTCGTCCACGACCTGATGAACGAGACCAACTTCGCCGGCCTCGCCGAGCACGAGGAGATGCTCAGTGACTCGGTTCGCGTGAACGCCTACCACCAGGGCATCCGCAACAACGTGCGGCCGGGCGACGTGGTGGTCGACCTCGGCACCGGAACCGGCCTGCTCGCCTTCATGGCCAGCCGGGCGGGGGCGAGGAAGGTGTACGCCGTCGAGCACTCCGACTTCATCGACGTCGCCCGCGAGATCGGCCGGCACAACGGCTTCACCAACATCGAGTTCGTGCAGGCGAACAGCCGAGAGTTCACTCCGCCCGAGAAGGTCGACGTCGTCCTCCACGAACAGATGGGCGATGAACTGTTCAACGAGAACATGCTGCAGAACCTGCTCGACGTGCGCGACCGCTTCCTGCGCCCGCACGGCCGCATCCTGCCGGCGAGGTTCCGGCTCTTCGTCGAGCCCGTCACGTTGCACGAATCGATGCGCGTGCGCCGCTTCTGGAACATCGACCTGCCCGACGGCATCGACCTGAGCCCGATGCGAGAGTCGAACCTCGCCGCTCGTTACGACACGGGTCGCAACGAGCAGACGTGGCTGCGGCCCGGAGCGGTGGCGGCCACCTTCGGCACGCCGAGCCCGACCCTCGAGTTCGACCTCGACACGCTCGCGAACGCCACTGCGCTACCGAGCGACTTCGTCGTCGAGCGCACTGCCGCGACCGACATGATCGTCGACGGCACGTGCATCTGGTTCGAAGCCGTATTCGACGACAACACCGTGCTGTCGACCTCGCCGCTCGCGCCCATCACCAGTTGGGGCAACAGGATGTACCGACTCGACCGCGAGTGCGCCAGGGGTGAGACGCTGCGCATCGACGTGCACCTCGACCGCCTGACCGACCCCGACACCTGGATGATCCTCCACCGCTGACCCCGGCGTCGGCCACGACACCTACCGCTTCGGGTTCGCTGCCAGTCGCTGGCGCCACCACTCCACCGTCGCTGCGGCACCCTCGGCCAGCGGCGTCGCCGCAAGACCGAAGGTCTGCTCGGTGTGCGATGCGTCGATGACCCACGGCTCGTCGAACTGGTACAGCACCTCCTTCAGCGCCCGAAGCGACGGGTTGAAGAGGCCGCCGAGCGTCAGCGCTGCGCGAGGCACCGAGCCCACCTTCGCCGTGGTGCCAGCGGCAGCGGCCAGCGCCTCGACGGCCTCGCGTTGGCTGACCGCGGGAGCGCTGGGCACATGCCAGGCCGAGCCCCAGGCGCGCTCGTCGCTGCCGATCGTCACCATCGTGCTGATCACATCGGGCATGTACGACACGCTGTGGGGCACGTCCACCCGTCCCAGCACCGACACCTTCTTCCCCGCGATCACCCGCGGCACCACTCGCTCGCCGAGGGACGAATCGATCACGCCCGGGCCATAGAAGTCGCTCGCCCTCGCGAGCGTGGCTCGCAGTCGCCCTGCGGCGTGTGCTTCCAGCAGTTCGTTGGCCATGCGGGCGCGCACGCCGCCCTTCTCGCCGGTTGCCAACAGCGGGTCGTTCGGCCGCATCGGCATCGGCCGACCGGCGCCGAACCCGTAGAGGTTGTCCATCATCACGATCACCGCGCCGGTGCGCTCCGCTGCCGTCATGATCGCCCGGTGCATCGGCGGCCAATCGGCGCCCCAGCGGTGGTAGGGCGGGTTGGCGCAGTTGAAGATCGTGGCTGCCCCCTCCGCATGCCGGCTGAGCGCTGCGGCGTCGGTGGCGTCGGCCTTCGCCAGGGTGATCGAGGGTTCGATCGGGCCGGTTCCGCTGCGGGTGACCACGGTGACGGAATGTCCCTGTGCTGCGAGTTGCTGGGCGACTCCGGCCCCCACGGGCCCGCTGCCGATGACGAGGTGATTCTGCACGTTTCCTGCCTTCCAATCGGAGCACCGCTCCCATCCGAGAGCGGTGCTCTCACTTTGTCGTTTGACTCCCGAGATGTCAAGAGCACTGCTCTCGTTTTGCTGTGACCTC
>JBJTXX010000565.1:0-2731 GCA_046082485.1 Actinomycetota bacterium | reverse complement strand
CACTGGCGGGGAGGTGTGGTGGCGCTGTTGTTGGGGGAGTTCCTGCGGGGTGGCGACCGCCAACACGTCCCCCACTGTCGCGTTCCTCACCTGGTTGGTCACGTCGTCGAGCGGCTGGCCGAAGGTGCGCAAGATCTTCTTCGACGGCGAGCGCTTCCGCACCGACCTGCCGGAGGTGCTGGGCTACCTCTGGATCGACGTGAAGCTGTTCCTGCAGTGCGCGCCGTGCATCCTCGTCTGGGGCCTGGTGATCGCGATGTGCCGCAACACCCGCAACCCGGCACTGTTCCCGCTGCGGGCGTTCGCCGCGATCTACACCGACTTCTTCCGCGGGGTGCCGGTCATCCTGACGATCTACCTCGTCGGGTTCGGCATCCCGAAACTGGGCCTGTTCGAGGGCGAGTTCACCTTCCTCGGTCTGGGCGGCGACCTGAACTCGCCGTACCTCTGGGGGCCGATCGCGCTGATCCTCGCCTACTCGGCGTACGTCGCCGAGGTGTTCCGGGCCGGCATCGAGAGCGTGCACGAGAGCCAACGGGCCGGCGCACGCTCGCTGGGGCTCAGCCACGCCCAGACCATGCGCCACGTGGTGCTGCCGCAGGCCGCCCGCCGCGTGGTGCCACCGCTGATGAACGACTTCCTCTCCCTGCAGAAGGACGTCGCCCTCCTCAGCGTGCTCGGCATCATCGAGGTGTTCCGACGGGCCACCTCGATCAAGGATCTCACCGGCAACTTCACGCCGCTCGTCGCCGCCGCCGTGATCTTCCTGGTGCTCACCATCCCCGAGACCCGACTGGTCGACTGGTACACCGCCCGCCAGCGGGCACGCACCGGTGGCACGGTGATCGCATGACACCGAAACTGGAACTGCGCGACGTGCGCAAGCGCTTCGGCGAGCGAACCGTGCTCGACGGTGTGTCGTTGACCGTGGCCGAGCACGACGTGGTCTGCCTGATCGGCGCCAGCGGTTCGGGCAAGAGCACCCTGCTGCGCTGTGTGAACCTGCTCGAACCGATCGACGACGGGGCGGTGCTGCTCGACGGTGTCGACATCAGCGAGCCCGGCCTCGACGCCGACCCGGTGCGACGCCGCATCGGAATGGTGTTCCAGAGCTACAACCTCTTTCCCCACATGAGCGTGATGCGCAACATCGTGCTCGCCCCCACGAGGGTGCTGCGCCGCCCCGCCGAACAGGCCCGCGTCGAGGCCTTGGAACTGCTCGGGCGTTTCGGTCTGGCCGACAAGGCCGACGCCTACCCGGACCAGTTGTCGGGAGGTCAGCAGCAACGCGTGGCGATCGTCCGTGCCCTTGCGATGCGACCCGAACTGATGCTGCTCGACGAGGTCACCGCCGCACTCGACCCGGTGCTGGTGGGCGAGGTGCTGGGCGTGATCCGCGAGATGCGCGGCGCCGGCATGACCATGGTGCTCGCCACGCACGAAATGGGCTTCGCCCGCGAGATCAGCGACACGGTGTGCTTCCTGAAGGACGGTGTGGTGCTGGAAGTCGGGCCGCCCGAGCAGATCTTCTCTCGACCGCAGCACCCCGAGACCGCAGCGTTCCTCGAGCGGGTGATCGCCTCCGGCCGATTGTGAGCTGCCGAGCCTGCGGAGGGATCAGCCGCTGGCCCGCCCGCTCGCCACGCCGCAGACCACCTCGCGGTGCAGGCACAGTCGCACCTCTGTCTCCAGGCGGCGCTGATCCCAGCCGTTCATGAAGTCGGCGTGGCCCGACAGCACGCCGCCGCTCGCCAGCATGACGTCACTGGGGTCACCCCACACCGGGTACTCGACGCTGAACTGCAACTGCGGCACCGGCACCGGATGGCTCGTCGGACAGGCGCCCTTGCTGCTGTAGGCGACGTGGGCGTGGTGGTCGTCGCTGTCGAGGCGTTCGCCGTCCCAGCAGTCGGGGAAGGTCACCAGCAGTCGCAGTTGCCGGTCCTTCGCACACGCCGGCGGGGTCACCGAACGCTCGATGCCGGCGCCACAGCTCCATGCCACGATCGAGACCGGTTGGGGCCCCTCGGCGCCGGCATTGCCCGCGACCATCTGGAAGCCGGCAGGGAACGCCTGCACCGTCGCCGGGTCGACGTCGAGGCCCGGCCGGTAGTACGCGGTGCTCTTCACCGGCTCCAGCGGGTCGCCGTCGCGCAACACGGTCGGCACCCAGTACGCGGCAGCGTCGGCCTGTTGGTCGCAGGTGGTGTCGCCTCCCACCAGCGCCAGTGCCGTGCTGTCGGCATTCGTGCCGGTGTTGCCGAAGAATGCGTGCAAGTGGCTGGCCCCCGGCTCGCCCGGGTACACGATCGGGTCGTCGGGCGCGAGGTGGCTGAACTCGCAGTCGACGACGAACTGAGGCACCGAACCCTGCGGTCCGGCGATCGGCCGGTCGGGCTGGCCCAGTGAGGTGTTCGAGGTGTGCACGTGTTCGTGACCGCCGCCGCCGGAGCACGCGGTGGCCGCGAGCAGGATCAACGGCAGCAGGCGACGCACGGGTCAGGCAGGCTTCGCCGGCACCTCGATGGCGGCAAGGTCGACCTTGAACGGCACATCGGTGGCGGGTCGGGCCGGGGCCGTTGCCGCATCGGGCATGTTCGGCTGCTCGGTCAGCGCCGGCAACTCGGCGATCTTCCAGTCGACCGAGGGCGGGTGCACGTCGCCGAGCCACGTGGCGATGTTGTACTCACCGTCCTTCCAGTCACCGCTGCCGGTGCCGTCGCACGGCGCC
>JBJTXX010000564.1:0-6538 GCA_046082485.1 Actinomycetota bacterium | reverse complement strand
GGTCGCGGCCGCGCTCGCCGTGGCGACCGAGCAGCGCGAGGCCGCCGAACGCGAGTCGCTCGACGCACAGCAGGACCTGTACGAGGAACGACTCTCCTCTCGGCCGTTGCTGGATCGCGATCTCTCGTTGAAGGCCGCGTGGAAGCGACTACAGACGCTGCTGGCCGACAACGGCGTGCTGTTGAACAGACACCTCATGGTCTCGACCGCTGCCGGGGAGATGCAGGTGCGACTGGCCGGCGTGATCGAAGCCGGCGGTGGCGACCCCGGCACGATCGTCGGGCTGTGCAGCGGCCTGGGCAACGTCGAGAGCTCCAAGCCTGCGCTCGCGCTGTACGACCTGGCCCAGGTGGCCCGGCGTCAGGCAGTGGTGCGCAACACCATCGCCGCCGGCGACATGGACACAGTGCGGCGGGCGGTCGACGACAACGACCGTCTCTGGGAGGTGTTCATCGACGAGTTCGACGAGTTCATCCACCGCTACGGGTTCCGGGTGCAGGGCGAGGCCGACCCCACGGTGCCCGACTGGGGCGAGGACCCGACCTTTGTGATCTCGCAGGTGCGCACGATGCTCGCCCTCAAGCCCAACGAGTCCCCCGCTGCGCAGATCCGGAAGGCATCCACCACTCGGGCCCGGCTCGAGAAGACGGTGCGCGCATCGCTGGCGGCACCGATGCGCGACCACTTCGACGCTGCACTCGCCCAGGCGCAGCGTTTCACCGCGATGCGAGAACTCACCAAGGCCGTGTGGGTGTTGGGAACACGGCGGATGCGGCCCCCGCTGCTCGCCATCGCCGACGGACTCGTCGAGTCCGGTCACCTCAAGCGGGCCGAGGACTACGTCTACTGCACGTACCGCGAGATCGAGCAGATGGCCAAGGGCAAGGAAGTGCCCTACCTCGCAGCGTCGGTGACTCGGCGCAAGCGCCAGCGGGCCAAGGCCGAGGACTACACCCTGCCCAACGCGTGGGTGGGCGAGGTGACCCCCACGAAGAAGGGGGCCGCCAGGACGTCGAAGAAACTCGTCGGCCTCGGCGTCAGCGCCGGGGTGGCGACGGGAACCGCACGCATCGTGATGAGCACCGAGGCGGCATTCGCACGCGACATCGAGCCCGGCGAGATCCTCGTCGCCCCGTTCACCGACACGCCTTGGACTCCGCTGTTCATCCCTGCCGCCGCCGTGGTGGTGGAGACCGGTGGCATGCTCTCGCACGCTGCCACCGTTGCCCGCGAGTTCGGCATTCCGTGCGTGGTGCTGGTCGACGACGCGACCCGGGCGATCCGCGACGGCGACACTGTCAGCGTCGACGGGGCGGCCGGCACCGTCACCATCGTTCGCCGCGCCTGACGCACGATCAGCGCATCGGCACCGCGGTGTGCAGACCATGTTCGTTCGCCCAACGGGCGACATCGCGCCCTTCGATCGCCGCTGCGAGCAGGTCGGGGAACACGTCGGGGGTACAGGCCATCGATGCGACACCCATCTCGGCGAACTCGAGCGCCCGCGAATGGTCGTAGGCGGGCGCCCCGTCGTCGCTGAGCGCCAGCAGCACCAGCACGGTGACCCCCGCCCGCACGAGCATCGCCACCCGCTCGCTCAGCAGTTCCGCGTTGCCGCCCTCGAACAGGTCGGAGACCAGCACCAACACCGTCTCGGATGGTCTGGTGATGCAGTGTGCGCAGTAGGCAAGCGCAGCGGCGATGTCGGTGCCGCCCCCGAGTTGCACCCCGAACAACACGTCGACAGGGTCCTGTAACAACGGCGTGAGGTCGACGACGGAGGTGTCGAAGGCGATCAGCCGCGTGCTCAACGCAGGCATCGAGGCCAGCACCGAGCCGAACACCGCAGCGTGCACGACGCTGTCGGCCATGCTGCCCGACTGGTCGATCGCCACGACCACGTCGCGAGCCAGACTGCGCTGACGCCTGCCGTGACCCACCAGCCGTTCGGGAACGACCGTGCCGCGGTCGGGGACGTAGTGCTGCAGGTTGGCACGGATCGTGCGGTGCCAGTCGATGTCGGCCGGTCGGGGACGCCGATTGCGCTGGGCCCGAGCGAGCGCACCGCCGACGGCCTGCCGAGTGCGCGAGGCCACCCGCCGTTCGAGGTGCTCGACCACCTGACGCACCACCTGACGCGCACTCGCCCGGGTCGTGTCGGGCAACATCCGCGACAGTTCGACCACCATCGTGGCGAGATGCAGGTCGGGCTCGACGGCGCCGAGCATCTCCGGTTCCAGCAGCAACTGGCGCAGGTCGAGCCGCTCGATGGCGTCGCGCTGCATCACCTGCACCACCGAGGCCGGGAAGCAACGGCGGATGTCGCCCAGCCATCGCACCACCGACGGCGTGGATGCGCCGAGACCGCCGCTGCGCCCACCACGCGGCCGACCCGAGCCGACGGAGTCGTAGAGCGCACCGAGCGCCGCATCGACCCGTGCGTCGGGGCCGCGCAGCGCCAGCGCGGCAATGCCATTGCGCTGTGGGCCCTGCTCGTCGCCCGCCCCACCGAGCACCAACCTCCATCGACGAGCCCGTTCGGCATCGCTGACCCGCGGCAGCATCGCACTCATGCAACCCCCAGCAACTGCCGAACGGTGGTCATGGCCGCGGTTGCCCGCAGCGGGTCGAGCGTCGGGCCGAACCGCCAGGCCGAGCGTGGCTCCTCGTCCGCGAGCAGCAGGCCGAGTTGGCGGCGCTCGCCGGGCTCGAAGGCACCGAACGTGCGGCGCAGCACCGCGACGACCCCCATGAACGAATCAGGCGACAGCGAGGAGAGCCAGTGATCGAGCACCTGCAGCAACTCGCGGTCGTGCACCAGCACGGTGCCGCTGCCGCCGAGGAACCCCTCCACGAACGCCGCAGCCGACGCAGGCGCGACTGCCGACGAGAGGCCACGGCCGAGGCGCGCCCCGACGGCGACGCTGTTCCAGGTGCCGGAGTCGTGCAACAACCGAACGGCACGGCCCTGCACCAACGGATGCACGTCGCCTCGTTCGGTGAGCAGCACGAGCGCCGCTGGCCAATCCGCCCGGCGTGAAGGGTGATCGACGAGGGCCAGAGCCGCCTGTGCGTCTGCGATGCGTTCGACCATCGCCGACGCCTGATCCGGCGACAGCGAGCGGCAGGCCAGCACCAGACCCGACACGACTCGCACCACCAGTCCGTCGAACACCGTGCGGATCGCAGCGGCCGGCGTGCTACGCACGTCGCCGTACCGCAGCGCTCGCGCGAGCGGGCCGAGCGTGTCGATGACCTGCGCGAGGTCCGGGTCGCCCGCCGCACGCAACGACACGTCGGCGGCAAGGCGCTGCACGACGTCGTCGAGGTCGGCCAGCAGTGCCTGCTCGAGCGATCGCACGATGTCGGCGAGGGGCGCACTGCGGGCGGCCTCGAGCAGGTGGGCGGCGGCGGCCGAGCGCACCGTGGTGCCCAGCGAGGAGAGTTCGACCACCCGCACCGCGGTCTCCGGCTCCCAGTGCAGCCACCATGTCTCGCGGAACGAACCCGTGGAGCCTCGACCTTCGCGCAGGGAACCCCACGGCAATGCCAACGCCGCGGCACGGTGCAGCAGCACCGACCGGTTGCGGCCGAGGGGTGTGCGCAGGTCGAGCTCGAGCAAGCGCCCGTCGGGTTCCGGCTTCAGCCGCACCGCTCGCTGTTGCGCGGCGAGGTCGCGGGCCAAGGGCACGGCCGGCGCCTCCGCGGGCACCTCACCGATCGCCGAACCGATCACCAGTTCGCGACGGATGAGCGCCAGACCACCGGCATCCGCGAGGACGGAATCGGCCGCGTCGAGCACCTCGTCGAGACCCACCGCCGGCCGGCCTCGCAGGGCTGCGAGGGCATCGGCAACCCTGACGGCGGCGATCAGGTGGTCGGGCGACGTGAGCAGACCCTGTGCTCGAAGCAGTCGCGCGGCCTGCACGAACCACGTCGACACCCCTTCGGCCCCTGGATGCAGGAACCGGTGCGCGTACCAGCCCGGGCTGCGAACCCCCGCCGCGTAACCGGTCGCCGTGGCGAGGCGCCGGTGTGTCCATGGCACCCAGCTGATCGACACCTTCACCTTCGGAAGCCCGCGAAGGGTGGCACGGTCGGTGGTTGCACCCGAGAGGTCGACCAGTGACGGCACGTGCCATGCGCCGCACACCACCGCAACGCAGCGGTGCCCCTCTGCCAATGCGGCACGAACCGCCGTGCGCATGTGCGCCTCGCGTCGTGCCTCGGTGACCGAGGTGACAGTGCCCGCACGGGCAGCTGCCATGGCCTCCCCGACCGCCTCGAACACGGCGAACGGATCGCTGACCGGTCCTGCGTGTTCCACCACGGTGTCCCACCAGCGCTCCGGGTCGGAGTCGCCCGCCGCAGCCGCCAGCTCGCCGAATGGATCGCCCCTACCGACCGACGGGTCGAACAACTCGTCGTCGGAATGCCCTGCGAGCGCGTTGGACAGTGGCAGGTCGATGCCGCGCATCTCCGCGCCGTGTCGCACCGCCCATTGGAATGCCTGCCATTCGGGGCTGAACTCGGCGAACGGGAGGAACGCAGCGCTCGACGGACGGTCCGCAACATGGCCGAGCAGCGCCACGGGCGGTGCCAACGACGGCTGGGCCACCCACTGCAGCAACGGCGTGCAATCGGCGGGCAGTTCCACGAGCACCGCGGTGGGTCGGGCGGTGTCGAGGGCGCGGACCACCGCACGGGCCGAACCCGGCCCGTGGTGGCGCACCCCCAGCAACCGCACGACGCTCACAGTTCGCGGCACGCCTCGTAGAAGTCGGCCCAGCCGGCGCGATCCCTGGCCACGCCCTCGAGGTACTCGCGCCACGCAACGGTGTCGTGCACTGGGTCCTTGACCACCGCCCCGATGATGCCGGCAGCCACATCGGCGGCGGTGAGCACGCCGTTGCCGAAGTGCGCGGCGAGGGCAACCCCGTTGGTGACGACGGAGATCGCCTCGGCGGTGCTCAGTGATCCGGTCGGCACCTTCAGCGAGGTGTGGCCGTCGACGGTGACGCCGCTGCGCAACTCACGGAAGACGGTCACCACCCGGCGGATCTCCTCGTGGGCGGCCGCGACCGTCGGCAGGCCGAGCGCCGGCCCGAGCTCGCCGACCCGTCGGGCGACGATCGCGACTTCGTCGTCGAGTTCCGCTGGCAACGGCAGGACCACCGTGTTGAACCGGCGACGCAACGCCGCCGACAGGTCGTTCACGCCACGATCACGGTCGTTCGCCGTGGCGATGACGTTGAAGCCCGCGATCGCCTGCACCTCAGTGGCGAGTTCGGGAACGGGCAACGTCTTCTCGCTGAGCACCGTCACCAGTGCGTCCTGCACCTCGCTGGGCATGCGGGTCAGTTCCTCGATGCGGGCGATGGCACCGCGTTCCATGGCCCGATGGACCGGACTGGGCACGAGCGCGGCGGGCCCCGGGCCCTCGGCCAGCAGTCGGGCGTAGTTCCAGCCGTAGCGCAGTTGTTCCTCCGAGGTTCCGGCGGTGCCCTGCACCAGCAGCGTGCTGTCGCCGCTGATGGCGGCTGCCAGATGTTCGCTGAGCCATGTCTTGGCCGTGCCCGGGACGCCGAGCAGCAACAACGCCCGATCGGTGGCAAGGGTGGCCACCGCGATCTCCACGAGTCGCCGCTGGCCGACGTACTTCGGCACGATCACGGTGCCGTCGGGCAGGGTGCCACCCAGCACGTACGTGACGACAGCCCACGGCGACATCCGCCAACTGGGTGGCCGCGGCCGGTCGTCACAGACCGCGAGCGCGGCGAGTTCGTGCGCGTACTGCTGCTCGGCATGGGGACGCAGCGGATCGATGGATGTCATGTGGGCTCCAGTTCGGTGAGCACGACGAGTTCGTCGAGCATGAGAAGTCGGAGGCGGGCGAGATCGCAGAGCGAGAATGCCAGGCCGATCGAGCGCGCCCCGGGGTCGATGCCGTCGAGCGCGGCGATGATGGCCGGCAGCGACGTGACCGGCATCCGGGCGAGTAGGTGTTGCAGCACCCGATGGTGCGCAGGGCCGAGCGAGCCGTCGACGAGTCGCCTCGCCAGTACCTCACCGGCTGTCCCGGGTGCCACGGAACCGAGCGCGGCGAGATCCGGGGTGATGGCGAGTTCAGGCAGTTCCAGCAGCACCTCCGGGGCCGCCACCGCACGACGGGTGCACGCGAGCGCCGGCGATTGCTCGACCAGCCACGCAGCCAGCGGACCGGCGGCCAGCACGACGCGGGCATGGCGCACGGCATCACCCCGGTGGCGGGCAAGCAGCCGGGGCACCAACTCGGGTGCAAGCCGGTGGCCGCTCGTGATCACCCTCACCACCCATTCGTCCTCCAGCAGGGCCCAGTCGGCGATGATTCGATGCCAACTCCGCGTGGCAGCCGGCGGGGTGACCGGCCGGGAGTCGAGGGCGGGCGGCACCGGTGGGGCCGCCGCAGCGCGGGGCATGAACGCAGCGCGGCGCAGCACTGCCGTGGCTGCCACCTGCTGCAGCAACCCCTCGGCTGCCCCCGGGCGCGCAGCGTCGG
>JBJTXX010000563.1:0-993 GCA_046082485.1 Actinomycetota bacterium | reverse complement strand
GGATCTCCCGGATCAGGTCGGCGAGGGATGGCCCCGGCAGGAGAGGCATCGTGTAGTAGGGGACGCCGTCGACGGTGCCCGAGTCGACACCGGGTTCCGGCCCGACATCGAGGGCCTGCGGGCGATCGCGGTGCTGCTGGTGCTGCTCTACCACGCGGAGATCCCGCTGTTCGGCGGCGGCTTCGTCGGCGTCGACGTGTTCTTCGTGCTGTCGGGTTTCCTGATCACCTCGCTGTTGTTGCGCGAACTCGGCCGCACGGGAACCGTGTCGCTCGCGAACTTCTGGGCCCGGCGCGCCCGCCGCCTGTTGCCTGCCTCGGGGCTCGTGCTGGTGGCCACCCTGCTCGCCAGCAGGTTCATGCTCGACGGTCTGTCGCAGGGAGAACTGGCCCGCGATGCCATCGCCGCGTCGGCCTTCGTCGTGAACATCCGGTTCATGGCCGCAGGCACCGACTACCTCACCTCGCAGTTGCCGCCCTCGCCGCTGCTGCACTTCTGGTCGCTGGCGGTGGAGGAGCAGTTCTACCTGGTGTGGCCGGGCCTGCTGCTGTTGCTGGTCCGCGTGATGCGACTGTCCCGCCGGGCTCTGGCCGGCGTGATCGGCGCAGGATGGCTGGTGTCGTTCGCCGCGTGCGTGGCACTCACCGGCGGTTCGCAGCCGTGGGCGTTCTTCATGCTGCCGACTCGCGCATGGGAACTGCTGACCGGCGCGGCGCTGGCCCTCGGCGGGGGAGTACTGCTGCGCCTCGGTCGCCCCCAGCGCGCGCTGCTGGGCTGGGTGGGCGTGGTGGGCATCGTGGCGGTGTCGCTGTGGTTCGACGACTCGATGCACTTCCCCGGCTGGATCGCCGTGCTGCCCGTCGTGGCGACGTTGCTGGTGATCAACGCCGGAGGCTCGGGTGCGCCGAACGGCCCGTTCCGCGTGTTGGCGGCGCAGCCGAGCCTCCGGCGTTGATCACCAGCACCGTCGCCACGACGGGCAGCACGGCGATC
>JBJTXX010000562.1:0-1684 GCA_046082485.1 Actinomycetota bacterium | reverse complement strand
TCGACCGCCGAGGCCAAGCGGGTGCTCGACGAACTGCGCGACCTGCAGGTGTTCTACATCAACATCGGCGGCGGCGAGCCGATGGTGCGGCGCGACTTCTTCGAACTCGTCGAACACAGCGTGTCGAACGGCATCGGTGTGAAGTTCAGCACCAACGGCGCCTTCATCGACGCGGAGAAGGCCCGCCGTCTGGCGGCGATGGACTACCTCGACATCCAGATCAGCCTCGACGGTGTCGACGCGGTCACCAACGACTCCGTGCGCGGCGCCGGCAGTTACGACATGGCGCGCCGGGCGATGGACGACCTCGCCGCCGCGGACTTCGGCCCGTTCAAGATCAGCGTGGTGGTCACCCGTCAGAACGTGCCGCAGCTCGATGCGTTCAAGGCGCTCGCCGATTCGTACGGAGCACAACTGCGGGTCACCCGCCTGCGACCCAGCGGCCGTGGCGTCGACAGTTGGGATCACCTGCACCCAACCAACGCCCAGCAGCGCGAGATCTACGACTGGTTGATGGCCCACGGCGAGCACGTGCTGACCGGTGACTCGTTCTTCCACCTCAACGCCCTCGGTGACCCGTTGCCCGGTCTCAACATGTGCGGCGCCGGGCGGGTGGTATGCCTCATCGACCCGATCGGCGACGTGTACGCCTGCCCGTTCGTGATCCACGACGAGTTCAAGGCCGGCAACGTGCGCGACCCCGGCGGCTTCGCCCGGGTCTGGAAGCAGAGCGAGCTGTTCCGCTCGCTGCGCGAGCCGCAGTCGGCCGGCGCCTGCGCGAGCTGCGGCGCCTACGACGCATGCCAGGGCGGCTGCATGGCCGCGAAGTTCTTCACCGGTCTGCCCCTCGACGGCCCCGACCCCGAATGCGTTGGAGGCGACGGCGAGGTGGCCCTTGCCGGGCTGGCCGCCGTGCCGGTGGCCCTGAAGCCCCGCCCGGCACAGGACCACAGCAAACCCGAACGGCGCCTCGTCGTCACCTAAGTTGGCAGCCGATGAAGTGGCTGCTGCTGCTCCCTGCCTACCTGCTGGGCACGTTCCCCAGTGCGGTGATGGTGGCGCGCAGCCGTGGCATCGTCATCACCAAGGTGGGCTCGGGGAACCCGGGAGCCAGCAACATCTCGCGCACCATGGGCCGGGCCTGGGGCATCGCCGTGTTCGCTCTCGATGCGCTGAAGGGCATCATCCCTGCAGCGATGGGCGCCTACGCCGTCGATTCCCGCCCGCTCGGCTACGGCATGGTCGCCGCCTCGATCATCGGCCACATGTTCCCCGCCACCCGCGGCTTCCGAGGCGGCAAGGGCGTGGCGACGATGGCCGGCTCGATGTTCGTGCTGCAGCCACTGGTCGCACTCATCCTGTTCTTCATCTGGTTCGCCGTGCTGAAGGCCTCGAAGAAGTCGTCGTTGGCATCGCTGGCCCTCATCGTGGGCCTGCCGGTGCTGTGCGGCATCAAGGGTGTTCCGGCCTGGGAGATCCTGGCCATGGCGGTCATCAACGCCCTGCTGCTGCTGCGGCACACGGGGAACATCAAACGCCTCGTGAAGGGCACCGAGCTGTCGGCATCTCGTTCCAAGTGACTGCCGACTAGCGTCACCCGCGTGACGTCGCGCCTGCTGGAACCCCTCGCCCTGCGTGGCGTGACGGCCCGCAACCGCATCATGTTCGGCCCGCACGTCACCAA
>JBJTXX010000561.1:0-2759 GCA_046082485.1 Actinomycetota bacterium | reverse complement strand
GTCGCAGTTCCTCAGCGGACTGGAACTCAGCGAGCGCGACCGGATGATCGCCGAACGGGTGACGAAGGAGATCAACGCCCGTCTGGGCTTCCTGCTCGACGTCGGCCTCGACTACCTCACGCTCTCCCGTTCGGCCGGCACCCTGGCCGGCGGCGAGGCACAGCGCATCCGCCTCGCAAGCCAGATCGGCAGCGGTCTGGTGGGCACGCTCTACGTGCTCGACGAACCTTCGGTGGGATTGCACCAACGCGACAACCGGCGCCTCATCGACACGTTGCTGCGGCTGCGCGACCTCGGTAACACCGTGCTCGTGGTCGAGCACGACGAGGACACCATCCGTGAGAGCGACTGGATCGTCGACATCGGCCCCGGTGCGGGCGAGCACGGTGGCGCCGTGGTGTACAGCGGCCCGGTCAAGGGCATCGCCAAGGCCAAGGAGAGCGTGACCGGCCAGTACCTGTCGGGGAAGCGGGCGATCCCCGTCCCGTCGGCGCGTCGTTCACCCGGCCTCCAGTGGCTGGAGGTCAAGGGGGCTCGCGAGCACAACCTGCGCAACATCGACGTGCGCATCCCGCTCGGCTGTTTCGTGGCGGTCACCGGTGTGAGCGGCAGCGGCAAGAGCACGCTGGTCCGCGACATCCTGCTGCCCGTGCTGATGCAGAAGATCTACAAGTCGAAGGACGCGGCCGGGAAGCACAAGACGATCACCGGCATCGAGTACCTCGACAAGGTGATCGACATGGACCAGTCGCCCATCGGTCGCACGCCGCGCAGCAACCCCGCCACCTACACGGGCGTGTTCGACAACGTGCGCAAGCTGTTCGCCACGACGGCCGAGGCCAAGGTGCGCGGCTACATGCCCGGCCGGTTCAGCTTCAACGTGCAGGGCGGCCGCTGTGAGGCCTGCTCGGGCGACGGCACCATCAAGATCGAGATGCACTTCCTGCCCGACGTCTACGTGCCGTGCGAGGTCTGCAAGGGCGCTCGCTACAACCGCGACACCCTCGACATCCAGTTCAAGGGCCGCAACATCGCCGAGGTGCTCGACATGCCGGTGGCGGAGGCCGTGAACTTCTTCACCAACCAGCCGGCCATCGCCCGCTACATGCAGACGCTGATGGACGTGGGCCTCGGTTACGTCAGGCTGGGGCAGTCGGCGCCGACCCTGTCGGGTGGTGAGGCGCAGCGCGTCAAGCTGGCCACCGAACTGGCCAAGCGCAGCACCGGTCACACCATCTACCTGCTCGACGAGCCCACCACCGGGCTGCACTTCGAGGATGTCCGCCGACTGCTGACCGTGCTGTCGCGTCTGGTCGACCAGGGCAACACGGTGCTGGTGATCGAGCACAACCTCGACGTGATCAAGACCGCCGACTGGATCATCGACCTCGGGCCCGAGGGCGGCAGCGGTGGCGGCACGGTGGTTGCCGAGGGCACGCCGGAACAGGTGGCAGCCGTCAAGGGCAGCCACACCGGCCGGTTCCTGCGGCCGTTGCTGGGTGCCGAGTGAGCCACCAGCACGCCGAGGCCCAGCGTCGCACCTTGCGGGTGCTTCGGTTCGCGCAGGTCCCGGGGCAGGCGGCTGTGGCCGGGGTGGTGGCGGTGGGCGCGCTGTTGGCGCGCGACATGCTCGACGGCAACGACCGCTTCGCCGGTTCGGGCAGCGCTGCGTTCACCCTCGGCTCGGCACTGCTGGCGGTGCCGCTGTCCGCGTACATGCGTCGGCGCGGTCGTCGCCGCGGTCTGGTGCTGGCGTTCGGCCTCGGCGCTGCGGGCGCGGCGATCACCGGGTTCGGTGGCCAGCACGGATGGTTCCCGCTGTTCCTCGTCGGCATGCTGTGCTTCGGCGGGGCGCAGGCCGCCACCCTGCAGGGCCGATACGTCGCAGCCGACCTCGCCCCCGAGGACCGACGTGCGCAGGCCATCGCCAGCGTGGTGGTCGTGGGCACCCTCGGCGCAGTCTTCGGCCCACTGCTGACGCCGTGGGAGAAGCGCGCCGGCAGCGCGCTCGGGTGGAACCCGCTCATCGGACCCTTCGGGTTCGCGACTGTGCTCTTGCTGCTGTCGGCATTCATCGTCTGGAGGTTCCTGCGCCCCGACCCGCTGGAGATCAACGGGCAGATCGACCCCGATGCCGACCGGGTGCGCCCACTGCAGCAGGTTCGCCAGTCGGCCGGTGTCATCCGCTCCAGTGCCCTTGCCCCGCTCGGGTTGCTGGCGATGGTGGTCGCCCAGTCGACGATGGTCGCCGTGATGACGATGACGCCGTCGCACATGAAGGACCACGGTCAGGCCGACCTCTCGGCGTACGTCATTGCGCTGCACATCGCCGGTATGTACGCGTTCGCGCCGTTCGTGGGCCGGTTCGTCGCCCGGGTGGGCGAGGTGCGGTCGATCATCGTCGGCGGCGCGGTGCTGGCCATCGGCACCACCGTCTCGGTCGTCGCCGGTTACGTGCCGGCGATGATCTTCCTTGGTCTGTACCTGCTGGGTCTGGGCTGGAACATCGGGCTGATCGCGGGTTCCAGCCTGCTCACGGGCGCCGTGCCCGAGTCTGCGCGCGTCGAGGTGCAGGGCACCGCTGACCTCACCATGAGCTTCTGCGGCGGCCTCGCTGCGTTCGGTTCTGGCTTCATCAAGCAGGCATGGGGTTTCCACCTGCTGGCCGATGCGGCCACCCTGCTGGCGGGTGGGCTGCTGGTGACGGCGTGGGTGCGCTGGCGCCTCAACGAATTGTCGAAGAAACTGCGCGGCCGCTG
>JBJTXX010000560.1:0-8663 GCA_046082485.1 Actinomycetota bacterium | reverse complement strand
GGCCTGAAGCTCGGCGTGTGCGGCGAGCACGGCGGCGACCCCGAGAGAATCCAGCTGTTCTACGAGGCCGGTCTCGACTACGTCAGCTGCAGCCCGTATCGCGTGCCGATCGCCCGCCTTGCGGCAGCACAGGCCGTCATCGGCGGCGCCACTAGCAGCACCAAATGATCCTCGGCGCCGGCGCCAACGGCAACTTCGTCGAACTCGACGTCAGTGCCGCATGGTGGCTGGGCCTACTCGCGCTCATCTCGGTCCTCCTGCTCGTCGACCTGCTCGTCGTGCACCGCGAGGGCCACGAGGTGCACACCAGGGAGGCAGCCATCGAGTCGGCTGCCTGGATCGCCGTGGGTCTGGCATTCGGGCTGGCGGTGTGGTGGGGCTTCGGCGGCGCGGCGGCGAGCGAGTACTACAGCGGCTATCTCATCGAGAAGAGCCTCAGCGTCGACAACGTCTTCGTGTGGGCGCTGATCATGTCGTACTTCTCGGGGCCGCCGCGCTACCAGCACCGGTTGCTGTTCTGGGGCATCTTCGGTGCGCTGGTGCTGCGAGGGGTGTTCATCTTTGCCGGTATCGCACTCATCGAGCGCTTCGACTGGGTGCTCTACGTGTTCGGCGCCTTCCTGCTGTACACCGCGCTGAAGCTGGTGATGGGTGGTGACGAGCATGTCGACCCCGGCAAGAGCCGGTTCCTGCGCGTGGTGCGTCGCCTGGTGCCACTGTCCGACGAGCTCGACGGCCAGCGCCTGTTCACCCGGCTGAACGGGCACAGGGTGGCGACCCCGCTGTTCGCGGTGCTGTTGCTGGTGGAGGCCACCGACGTGCTGTTCGCGGTGGATTCGGTGCCGGCGGTGCTCGCCGTCAGCCAGGAGCAGTTCATCGTGTTCGCCTCGAACGCGTTTGCGATCCTCGGACTGCGGGCGCTCTACTTCCTGCTCGCCGACATGCACGCCCGCTTCAGTTACCTGCAGCAGGGGCTGGCGATCATCCTCGCCTTCGTGGGCGTGAAGATGCTGATCCACGGCTGGTACCACATCCCCACCTGGTTGTCGCTGACCGTGATCACCATCGTGTTGCTGGCCTCGGTGGGCTTCTCGGTGCAGCGAACCGCTGCCGTCGACATCATCGAGGTGCCAGAGGAGCCACCCCCGCCCCAGGAGCGCTGAGCGCCCCGATATGGTGCTGCTCCATGGCGATCGTGGAGGAGGACATCGAGCGTGTGAGGGCCACGCTCGTGCTCTCCGACGTGGTGCAGGAATACGTGGCGCTGCGCCGCGTGGGCCGCAACCAGGTGGGCCTGTGCCCGTTCCATGCGGAGCGTTCCGGCTCGTTCAACGTGCGTGACGAGACCGGCCGGTACCGCTGCTTCGGCTGCGGTGCAGCGGGCGACCTGTTCAAGTTCGTGCAGGAGATCGAGCACGTCGACTTCGTGGCGGCGGTCGAGAAACTGGCGGCCAAGGCCGGTGTCCAGTTGCGTTACACCTCGGGCGGCGAGAGCAAGGACAGGCAGCGTCGGCAAGCGCTCATCGAGGTGATGCAGAAGGCGGTCGACTGGTACCACGACCGCTTGCTGAATGCCCCCGACGCACGTGCGGCCCGCGACTACCTGCGGCGGCGCGGTCTGGCGGGCGATGTGGCACGACAGTTCCGGCTCGGCTGGGCACCCGACGACTGGGACCAACTCTGTCGAGAACTCAAGTTCGCGCCGGAGGTGTTGCGCGACACGGGTCTGGGGTTCACCAACAAGGCCGGCCGGATGCAGGACTCGTTCCGGGCGCGCGTGATGTTCCCCATCTTCACCGAGAACGGGGACCCAGTCGCCTTCGGCGGGCGCATCCTTCCCGGCAGCACCGACCCGGCGAAGTACAAGAACTCGTCCGAGACCGCTATCTACGCGAAGTCGAAAACGCTCTACGGGTTGCACTGGGCGAAGAACGAGATCGTGTCGGCCGACGAGGTGATCGTGTGCGAGGGCTACACCGACGTGATCGGATTCCATCGCGCCGGCCTGCGCCGAGCGGTCGCCACCTGTGGCACGGCGCTGACCGAGGACCACGTGCGTCTGCTGAAGCGCTACGCGAGCAGGGTGGTGCTGGCGTTCGACGCCGACGCTGCCGGCCAGGGCGCGGCGCAGCGGTTCTACGAATGGGAGGAGCGCTACCAGTTGCGGGTGAGTGTCGCCCGGTTCCCCGACGGCAAGGACCCGGGCGACCTGAGCGTCAGCGACCCCGACGCGCTGCGTCGTTCGGTCGAGCACTCGCTGCCCTTCCTCGGCTTCCGCCTGCAACGGGTGCTCGACAGTCGGGCGCTGCGCTCACCGGAGGATCGCGCCCAGATGGCCCAGCAGGCGCTGGCGATCGTGAACGAGCACCCCAACGTCGACGTGCGGAAGTTGTACGCCGGGCAGGTCGCCACCCACGTGGGCCTGCCGGTGGCCGACCTCGTGGCGGCGGCGCAGAAGGGTGGCAAGGCGCCCGTCATCCGCGTCGCCCCGGCTCGGCAGGTGGGGGCCGCGGAGAACGCGGAGTTCGTCGCGATCGCGATGCTGCTGATGCGCTGGGAGGACATCGCCCCGTGGCTGCACGAGGCGCTGTTCGCCCACGAGGTGACCCGCCGGGCGTTCCTGGCCGTGGCGGAGGCATCCGGTGCCGTCGAGCGTTCGCTCGAGCTCGCCGACCCCGAGGCGCGCGAGCTGATCGAGCGTGCAGCCGTCGCCGACATCGAGGCCGACCCGGTGTTGGAGGCACGGAACCTGATCGCAGCGGCCACCCGTCGTCTGCTGGCCCGCCGTTCGGCAGCCACCGACCCTGCCGAGTTGCTGGCGATGCGGGACGCTCGGCTGCATCTACAGCTCCTGGACCAACCCGATACTGCCGATGCCGCTTCGGAGGCATTGCTAGGGTGGATCACAGGGGTGAGCGAGGAGTTCGGGTGAGCAGCGACACGGTTGATTCCTCGGCGGGGGCACTGCCCCCGGCGGGCATCGAATCCGCGGAGTGGCAGGCCATGGTCCAGCGCGGCCGTGAGGCCGGGGTGGTGCACGCCGACGAGATCGCCCACGTGTTGCGTGAGGTCGAACTGACCGGAGACCTGCTGCAACTGGTGACCCGCAAGCTCGGCGAACTGGGCATCACCATCGATGAACACGTCGACGAGCTGCCCGACGTCACGCCCACGGAGGGCATCGAACGCCCGGCGCCGGACGGTCTCGACGGCAAGGACGGCGATGAGGGTCTCGACGGCGACGACGAACTGTTCGCTCGCCGTCGGCAGCGACGCCCGCAGCGCAGCGTGCAGATCAGCACCGATGCCGCGGTCAGCGGCGACACCGTTCGGATGTACCTCAAAGAGATCGGCAGGGTCGACCTGCTCACCGTCGAGGACGAACGGCGACTTGCCCAGGCCATCGACGACGGCGTGCAGGCGGCCGCGGCGCTCGACGCAGCGACCGGGCTCGACGCTGCCGAGCAGCGGCGCCTGATGCGGCAGGTGCACCGCGGTCAGCGGGCCAAGAGCGAGCTGATCCAGGCGAACCTGCGCCTCGTGGTGAGCATCGCCAAGCGCTACAGCGGGCGCGGCATGCTGTTCCTCGACGTGATCCAGGAGGGCAATCTCGGTCTCATGCGTGCGGTCGACAAGTTCGACCACACCAAGGGGTTCAAGTTCTCCACCTACGCCACGTGGTGGATCCGTCAGGCCATCACCCGCAGCATCGCCGACCAGGCCCGCACCATCCGCATCCCGGTGCACATGGTCGAGAACATGAACCGGGTGCTGCGCACCCAACGGCAGATGCACCAGGAACTGCAGCGCGATCCGTCGCTCGAGGAACTGTCCGAGCGGTGCGGCATGACGCCCGAGAGGGTGCGCGACATCCTGCGCATCTCGCTCGACCCGCTGTCGCTCGACTCGCCGGTCGGGGAGGAGGACGACAGCAACCTCGGCGACTTCATCAGCGACGAGAACGCCGACGCACCGGTCGACACGGCGATCCGCGAGATGCTGCTGGCCGCGGTCGACGAGGCGCTCGACGAACTGAACGAACGTGAGCAGGAGATCGTGCGCAAGCGGTTCGGTCTCGACGGCGGCCAGGCCCGCACCCTCGAGGACGTCGGCCGCGAGATGGGTGTCACGCGTGAGCGCGTCCGCCAGATCGAGGCCAAGACGCTCGCCAAGCTGCGCCACCCGCTGCGCAGCCAGCGTCTCAAGGCTTTCCTCGAGGAGGAGTGAGTTCGGCGCCCGCCTTGCTATCCTCGCAGTGCCCTTCCGAGATAGCTCAGTAGGCAGAGCAGCTGACTGTTAATCAGCGGGTCGCAGGTTCGAGCCCTGCTCTCGGAGCAAGTAGGCACCCGGGTGCGGGTGTGCCCTAGAGTCGACGCATGCGGCCGTCTACCAGCGTCTCGTACCGCCCGATGGGCTCGTCGTTGGTGCTGCACTGTGATGACCAACGGGTGGTGCTGGCCGTCGCTGGCACCCTCGGCTCGTACCCCGGGACGCTCGGCATCGGTGGGTCGCTGGAGTTGCACGTCACCGTGGTTCCCGATGGCCCGGGCGACCCCGGCTGGCCGCACGTCACGGCAGAGCACGGTGACGGACGCATGGTGGTGCGCTGCGGGTCGTCGACGGCGGTCGTCGACCAGGTGGCGGGCACTGCCACCATCACGATCTCCGATTCGCTCGCCGACATCGCCGACGCGGTGCGACTGTTCGCCGAGGCGGCGTTCACCTCCGTGCACGTGGCGCAGCGCCGACTGCATGCGGTGCACAGTGCACTCGTTGCACGGAACGGGGTGGGCCTGCTGCTGCGCGGGCCGTCCGGTGCGGGCAAGAGCACGCTGACGTATTCGTGCCTGCGGCGTGGCATGGACATGGTGTCCGACGACTGGGTGTACGCCCCGGCTGGCACCGCGGTCACCGAGTTCGCCGGGTACCCGTGGCGGATGATGATGACCCGCGAGGCCGCCGAACGGTTCCCCGAACTGGCCGGCATCGAACTGGTTCCGCACACCTCGGCCGAGCGCTGGAAGGTGCCGGTCGTGCCACCGGTGCAACAGCGGCACGCCACCCACCGCGTCGATGCCGTGGTGCTGCTGGACCCGTCGCCGGAGCTCGAGTTGCGCCCTGCAGGGCCGGAGGAAGCGCTGCGCCGCTTCTGGGATGCCTCGTTGCCGGTCGAGCGCGACCACCTCGACGCTGCGTGGGTCGACGACCTGCTGTCGCGTCCCACCTATGTGTTGCACCGTGGCACCTCACCCGAGGATGCCGCCCGATTGCTGGAGGAGTTGGCAACCCGATGCCCGACGTCCTGTTGACCCACGGTTACTTCCTCTGGGAGGACGAGAAGGAACGGCAGATCATGAAGCCGTACTCGCCCCTCGGCCTGCTGTACCTCAGCGCCTACCTGAAGCGCGAGGGGTTCGACGTGGAGGTGTTCGACACCACGTTCTCGTCGAAGGACGCGCTTGCGGCGCGCCTGGCCGCCACGCCGGGCGGCGTGGTGGGTGTGTACACCAACCTGATGACCCGGGCGAACGCCCTGTGGGTGGTGCAGCAGGCGCACGAGCACGGCTGGACGGTGGTGCTGGGCGGGCCAGAGAGCGCCAACTATCCAGAGGACTACCTGCAGCGCGGCGCCGACGTGGTGGTGGTGGGCGAGGGTGAGGTGACGATGGCCGAACTGCTGCCGGCCCTGCGGGATCGTGGCAAGCACCGCCTGCACGGCGTGGCGGGCACCGTGTTCCGCGACGAGGACGGCGTCGTGCAGTGGAACCCCGAGCGCGAGAAGGTGAAGGACATCGACTCGTTGCCGTGGCCCGACCGCGAGGCTGTCGACACTGCCCAGTACGTCGACGTGTGGCGCACGCATCACGGCATGGGTTCGGTGAACCTCATCACCGCTCGCGGATGCCCGTACAAGTGCGACTGGTGCAGCCATGCGGTGTTCGGCTACTCGCACCGGCGTCGCACGCCGGCCGACTGCGCCGACGAGGTGCAGCACATCATGGATCGCTGGGCGCCCGACCAGGTCTGGTACAGCGACGACGTGTTCACGATCAGCCATCGCTGGATCCACGAGTACAACGACGAGATGAAGCGTCGGGGCTTGCGGGTGCCGTTCGAGACCATCTCGCGTGCCGACCGGATGAAGGACGAGGGAGTGGTGAAGGCCCTGGCCGAACTGGGGTGCTATCGCATCTGGATCGGCAGCGAGAGCGGCAGCCAGCGCATCCTCGACGCGATGCGGCGCGGGGTGAAGGTGGAGGAAGTGCAACTGGCCACGAGGTTGGCGAAGCAGTACGGCATCGAGGTCGGCATGTTCCTGATGTGGGGCTACGACGGCGAGGAGTACAGCGACATCGAGGCAACGGTCGAGCACGTGAAGCAGACCAACCCCGACATCTTCTTCACCACCGTTGCCTACCCCATCAAGAACACGGGCTACTTCGAGAAGGTGAAGGGCAACCTGCAGTACCCGTCGAACTGGGACATCGCCTCCGACCGAGACCACAAGGTGATCGGCCGCCACTCGCGCCGCTACTACCAGTTCGCCGACCAGTGGCTGTTCAACGCGGTCGACGCACATCGCCTGGCGGACAGCGACCCGTTGGCCGCCGCCGAGAAGGCCGTGGCAGCCGAAGCCGGAAGGGTGGGTCTGCTGGCGAGCGCCGACGAGGTGGAGGTCTGAGCCCGTTCGACTCGCTGGCGGTCGACTACGACGACACGTTCACCGACACGGTCGTGGGCCGCACGATGCGAGCCGCCGTGTGGCGACGCCTCGAGCAGCGCTTCGGGCCGGGTGACCGTGTGCTGGAACTGAACTGCGGCACCGGTGTCGACGCCGTGTGGTTGACGGCTCGGGGGGTGCGGGTGCTGGCCACCGATGCGTCGGAGGGCATGGTGCAGACCGCCCGTGGCAGGGGAGTGGCGGCCGAGGTGCTCGACGCTGCCGACGTGGGGGCGCTGCAGGGCGGGCCCTTCGACGGTGCGCTGTCGAACTTCGGCGGACTGAACTGCGTGGAGCACCTGTCGGACGTGGCCGCTGGTCTCGGCAGCCAGGTGCGGCCCGGTGGCGCGGTGGTGTTGTGCGTGATGGGCCCCGTGGTGCCGTGGGAATGGCTGTGGTACCTCGCCCGTCTGCAGCCGCGCAAGGCGTTCCGGCGGCTGCGCCCGAGCACCGAGTGGCGTGGCCTCACCATCCGCTACCCGTCGGCCCGGTCGCTGCGGCGCACCTTCGAGCCGTGGTTCACCTGCGAACGCACCTGGGCGCTCGGCGCACTGGTGCCGCCCTCGTATGCCGAAACTCTGGCGCGCCGCGTGCCCGGGTTGGTGCGCGTGCTCGACCGCATCGAGCGACGCACCGAGACATGGGCGCCCATGGTGGCGATCGCCGACCACTACGTGCTGGAACTGCGCCGGCGATGAGCATCCTGCGCGCCGACCACCCGATCGTGGACGGGATCCACCGCTGCCTGTCGCCGGAACGTGCAGCGCACTACGAGCGGTTCCTCGCCGAGTACACGGGCGTCCGGCTCGCCGAGGGGCGTGCGAGCGCCGACCCGGAGTACTTCCGGCGTCTGCCCGAGCCCACGCCGGGTGGCCCCATCGAGTGGCAGTGGCGCATCCGCCGCAACACGTGGCGCACGTTCCGGCGCAGGGTGCTGCCCGGTCTGCCCGCCCGTGCCGTGGTGGTCGACGTCGGCGCTGGGGTAGGCTGGCTGTCGAACCGACTGGCGGAATTGGGGCACGACGCACGCGCCGTCGACCTGACGATCGACCCCGACGACGGCCTCGGCGCCGCACGCCACTTCCTGCACCCGTTCGCCCGCTACCAGGCGGAGATGGACGACCTGCCCTTCGCCGACGGCGTGGCCGACATGGTGGTGTTCAACGCGGCGCTGCACTATTCCACCGACTACGCCCTCACGCTCGCCGAGGCGCTGCGGGTGTTGAAGCCCACGGGCCGCGTGGTCGTGCTGGAGACGCCCCTGTACCGGGCCGATGCCGCCGGTCGGGCGATGGTGGCCGAGCGGCACACCCGCTTCGAGCAGCAGTACGGCACGCGCTCGGAGGCCATCGCGTCGATCGAGTACCTCACACCGCAGATGCTCGACGCGCTGGCGTCGCAGTTGAGCCTTCGCTGGCGTTTCCACCGCACGTGGTACGGGTGGTCGTGGGCGATGCGGCCGTGGAAGGCGCGCTGGCACCGCAAACGCCCGCCCAGTCGGTTCGTGGTGATGGTGGCCCGACGGGCGTAACGTCGCGGCAGTCGGGGGCGGTAGCTCAGTGGTCAGAGCAGGGGACTCATAATCCCTGGGTCGTGGGTTCGATCCCCACCCGCCCCACTAGCAGGGCCGTTGTGTCTGCGAGGCCGGTTCAGGGTCGTCACAGCGAGCTAACTGTGGAGGTCGGGCCGGATTCGGCGGATTCGACGGGATCCAGCGGCACCTGCCGACACTTCGAGGGCTAGCGATCATGGGCGCCCTCGAGGCCGGCGCCACCCCTCAAGCCATCCCTCAAGCCACCTGGGGCTTCGCCCGGTACAGCGACCCGAGAACCACACGTCGCTACGACCGGGCACGCAGTTCACTCGACCGGCAGAAGAAGTGAAAAGCCGATCGATGCGAAGGCTGGTTCTGGTTCTGCTGCTGATGCTGATGCTGTTCCTC
>JBJTXX010000559.1:0-502 GCA_046082485.1 Actinomycetota bacterium | reverse complement strand
GGGTGGCGGCATCGAACCGGGCGAATCCCCCACCGAAGCACTGCGGCGGGAACTCGACGAGGAACTCGGCCTGTCGGGCGTGGAGATCGGCCCGCACGTGTGGAGTCGACTGCATGTCATCCCCTTCATCGACGGGAAGTGGGACGGCCAGCGCGAGAGCATCCACCTCGTGCGCACCCCGGCGTTCGAGCCACAGCCCCGCATGTCGTGGCAGGAACTGCGCGCCGAGTACCTGTTCGAGCTGCGGTGGTGGAGCCTGCACGAACTGCAGGACGGACTGCCGTTCGTCCCGGCGTCATTGCGCCATCACCTCACCACCCTGCTGCGCGACGGCCCACCGGTTGCGCCGGTCGACGTCGGCGTCTGACGCTGTTGCAGTCGCCCGGCGCGGTCGTTACCGTGGCTCGCCGTGTCAGGCCACATGTGCGTCGTCGGTGACTTCGCGTGGGACGTGCTCATCCGCACCAACAGCGAACTGCTGCGGGGCGGTGACACGTTCGGC
>JBJTXX010000558.1:0-1947 GCA_046082485.1 Actinomycetota bacterium | reverse complement strand
AGGCGGCTCCGGCCAAGAAGGCGGCTCCGGCCAAGAAGGCGGCTCCGGCCAAGAAGGCGGCTCCGGCCAAGAAGGCAGCGGCCCCCGCCAAGAAGGCCGCTCCGGCCAAGAAGGCCGCTCCGGCCAAGAAGGCCGCTCCGGCCAAGAAGGCGGCTCCGGCCAAGAAGGCTCCGGCCAAGAAGGCTCCGGCCAAGAAGGCTCCGGCCAAGAAGGCCGCCGCCAAGAAGTGAGCCTCGTCCCGAGGTGAGCGACGGGGGGCTTCGGCCCCCCGTTCGCATTTTTCACGTGCTGCGACTTGAATGGCCCCGTGCACGACATCTGCCGCGATCTCGAGTTGGAACACGCCGACCTCGACGGGGTGGTGGCTGCCATGTCCGAGCGCGAGTGGTCGGCCGCGACGCCCTCGGTCGGATGGTCGATCCGCGACCAGATCAGCCACCTCTGGTTCTTCGACGTACGGGCGCTCATGGCGCTCACTGATCCGCAGGAGTTCGAACGAGACAAGCAGCAGTTGCTCGCCGGTGGCGGCACCGATGCCTCGGTGGTTCCGGGGCGCAGCATGTCGGGCGACGAGCTGCTCGCGCTGTGGCGAGAGGATCGCGCGCTGTTGCTCGAGGCCGCCAGGGTCGTGGACCCCTCGGCTCGGGTCCCGTGGTACGGGCCGTCGATGGCGGCCCGCTCCTTCATCACCGCTCGCCTGATGGAGACATGGGCCCACGGCCAGGATGTCGTCGACGCGTTGGGGGCCAGTCGCCCGGCCAGCGAACGACTGCGTCACGTGGCGCACATCGGGGTGCGGGCGCGCCCGTTCAGCTATGCGGTGAACGGCATGACACTGCCGGAGGCCGACGTTCGCGTGGTACTGCAGGCACCGGACGGGGCCGAGTGGTCGTGGGGCGCATCGGCGTCCGACACGGTGCAGGGCACGGCGCTCGACTTCTGTCTCGTCGTCACCCAACGCCGACACCTCGCCGACACGGATCTCTCCGTGGTGGGTGAGGTGGCGACGGAGTGGATCTCCATCGCGCAGGCGTTCGCGGGCCCCCCGGGTGGCGGTCGCAGTGCGGGCGAGTTCCCTCGGCACTGATCCAGCGAAGGTGTGCCGCTAGAGGTCGCCGATCCGCTTGAACAACTCGGCGGCGCCCATGCCGTGCGAAGCACCGAGGCCGCTCAGCCGAGTGCGGATGCGCTCCCGGAACGCGAGCACCTGGTCGTGGTCGACCGCCTTCATCGTGCTCTCGAACTGGCTGCGGTGGGCCTCGAGCGCATGCAGTTTCGCGTCGACGAAATCCGTGACGTCCTCGGCGTGGTCCGGTTCGTCCGCCTCCCAGAGCAACAGCACGTCGGGCCGATGGTGGGGCAGGCCGTGGTGCTTGAAGAAGTGGGGGTCCCGTGCTGCGACGATGCCCTCGCAGGCCAGCAGTCCGGCGTGGCGGTGGTCCGGGTGCAGCCGGTAGCGCTTCCACGGGTCGTGCCCCAGCACCACGCTCGGCCGCAGCGTGCGGATCACGCGTGCCACCTCACTGCGGAGTGTGAGCGTGCTCTCGAGTTCGCCGTCGACCTGACCGAGGAAGACCACCTCGCCGGCCGAAGCACCCGCCAGTCGCTGCGCGGCGTCGCGCTGTTCGAGTTGACGTGTCGCAGCGAGAGCGGCAGTGTCGGCCTCGGCGTCCCAGGTGCCCTTCGAACCGTCGGTGAGGACGAGGTGGTGCACGATGCAGCCCGCTGCCGCCCACTTGGCGAGCGTGCCCCCGCAACCGAACTCGACGTCGTCGGGGTGCGCGCCGATGGCCAGGGCAGAAGTCGGCACCGGCTCGTTGCGCGAGTTCAGACGTGCGCTGGTGACGGGTTGTCCGGGTTCGTTCGCAGCCATGGAGGAAGCACTTCCTGCACCAGTGGGTGCATCAGGTCGACGGGTGTGTCGATGTCGAGGGCCAGCAGTGGGTG
>JBJTXX010000557.1:0-5356 GCA_046082485.1 Actinomycetota bacterium | reverse complement strand
GGTCGCGGACCTCGAGGACCTCGACGATGCGGAACGCATCGAACTGTGGTCGACGGTGACCGATGCCGTCGCTGCGGTGAAGGCCGCGTACCGACCGGGCGGGGTGAACGTGGGGATCAACCTCGGGATGGCTGCCGGTGGCAGCGTGAGCCAGCACCTGCACGTACACGTGCTGCCACGATGGAGTGGCGACGGCAATTTCATGACAGCCGTCGCCGAGACTCGCACGCTGCCCGAACCGCTCTCGCTGTCGGCAGAGAAGATCCGAACCGCATGGAGGCAGGCATGAAGGCAGTGGTGCTGCGATCGCACGGTGGGCCCGAGGTGCTCACGATCGAGGAGGTGCCCGAACCCGAACTCGGTCCGGAGGACGTGCTGGTGCGCGTGGCGGCGAGTGCCATGAACCGGGCCGACCTGCTGCAGCGAATGGGCCTGTACCCCGACCCGCGAGGTGTCTCGCCCGAGATTCCGGGTCTCGAGTTCTCCGGCACCGTCGAACGTGTCGGCTCGAGGGTGCGGATGTTGGTGCCCGGCGATCGGGTGATGGGCATCGAGGCCGGTGGCGGCCAGGCCGAGTTCGTGGCCACACACGAACGGCAACTGTTGCGCGTGCCCGACACGGTCGACCTGGTGGATGCGGCGGCGATTCCCGAGGTGTTCCTGACGGCATGGGACGCGCTCGTGGTGCAGGGCGGGCTCACCAGTGGCCGATGGGCCCTGGTGCATGCCGGGGCGAGCGGTGTCGGGACCGCGGCCATCCAGATCGCGGTGGCCATCGGGGCGCGGATCGCGGTGACGTGTTCTGCGGGTAAAGCCGACGTGTGTCGATCCCTCGGAGCCCATGTCGTGCTGGAACGATCACCGCACCCTTGGTTGGCTGATGCCCAGGCGGCGGCGCCCGGTGGCTTCGACGTGGTGCTCGACGTCGTCGGCGGTGATGAAGTCGACCGCAACCTGCAGGCGGTGGCACCACGCGGCGCGATCGTGCAGGTCGGCACGATGGCCGGGGCTCGGGTGCCGGTGAACGTCGGCCTGCTGATGGGGAAGCGGTGCCGCTGGATGGGCACCACCCTGCGTGCCCGGCCAATCGAGGAGAAGATTGCCCTCACCCGCCGGTTCGCCGTCGAGATGCTGCCGCTCTTCGATGACGGACGACTGCGGCCGGTCATCGACAGTCGCTACCCGATCGAGGATGTCGCCGAGGCGCACCGCCACATGGAGGCCAACGCCAACGCCGGGAAGATCCTGCTCGTCGTCAGTGCCTGACCGCGAAGGTCATTCGACCTTCACGCGGATGGTGTGGTGGCCGGTCGCGCCATCGGGGGCCACCGGGCTGCGTTCCGCGGTCTGGGTGCGGCCGGTGCCGTCGGTGGCACGCACCTTGATGACATGGTCGCCCGACGCAGCGTCCCACTCGAACACCCATTGACGCCATGCGTCGTCGCCGGCACTGGTGCCGACCGTGGCCTGCTGCCAGGGGCCGTCATCGACCTGCACCTCCACTGCGCCGATGCCCTTGCGCGGTGCCCAGGCCACACCGGCCACCGCGGTCGGTCCCGCGGGGATGCGCGCCCGGTGGCGCGGTGCGTCGATGCGCGACTGTGTCTTGATCGGCGCCAGACGACTCCACCCGCGGGGCAGCCAATATCCCTGGCGGTCCCAGGTGGCGAGTTCGATCGACTGCAGCCATTTCGTGGCGCTCACGTAACCGTAGAGACCGGGCACCACGAGACGTGCGGGGAAGCCGTGCTCGAGGGGCAGGGGAGTGCCGTTCATACCCACCACCACCATTGCGTCCCTGCCGTCGAGTGCCGCGGTGACGGGGAAGCCGCAGGTCCAGCCGTCGAGGCTGGTGCTGAACACCTGCTCGGCCTTCGTGCGCACGCCCGCTTCCGCGAGCAGGGGGCGCAACATCACGCCCTGCCACGTGGCGGTACCGACGTATGGTCCGCCGACCTCGTTCGACACGCAGCAGATCGTGGCGATGCGTTCGACCTGCGGCCGGCTGCGAAGGTCGTCGTACGAGAGCGACAGTGGGTTGTCGACCATGCCGCCGACCTGCAAACGCCACTTGGCGAGGTTCGTGCGCGGCAGTGAGAGGGCGGTGTCGATGCGGTAGAATTCGGCGTTCGGTGTGATGAAGGGTTCCGGGCCGACCTCGGCGCCGGCGGGAAGGGAGGCGCGGGTTGCTGCCGGCACCTCTGGCAATGGTGTGTCAGCCTGTCGGCGAACCGTACCCTCGCGGCCGGCTCGGATTCGCCCAGTCGCAACCCCTGCGACGGCCGCCGCGGCAGCGACGCCCCCACCGGTGACGAGGAAGCGGCTGCGGTCCCAGCCCAGCGGTGCCCGCGACGGCCCGGGAACCTGCATCGGCGGCATCAGGAAACGCAACAGCACCGCAGAGCCGGCAATGGCGCCGATGATGCTGGGAACCGCGGCCCCGGCAGCCCAGCCCACTGCTGCGAACGCAGCGAAACCGGCAGCCGCCGTTCGCCGACGCCTGCGTGCGGCGAGGCCGAGTGCCATCGCGGCCACCGCCATGATCGACACGATGCCGACGCGGAGCGCCAACTTGTTCGACGTGCCGAACGTGGAGATCGCCCAACGTTCGAGCCAGCCGGGAGCTCGGTCGATCACGGCCCCACCCACCGCCGAGAGCGGCGAGGCGGTGTCGGTGATGGCGGCAAGAAGTTCGGCAACGGCAAGGCCGAACCCGCCCGCGAGCAAGCCTGCCATCGCAGCGGCCGCACTCGGGCGACCGGGGGCGACGGGTTCGGATGTCAGCGTTCGCCGATCCCGACGTAGTCGCGCACCCCGCTGCCCGTGTACCACTGGCGCGGACGGCTGATCTTCTGCTCCTTGTCGCCCAGCAGTTCCTGCCAGTGCGCGAGCCAGCCGACGATGCGGGGAATGGCGAACAGGACGGTGAACATCGCCACCGGGAAGCCCAGCGCCTGGTAGATGAGGCCCGAGTAGAAGTCGACGTTCGGGTACAGCTTGCGGTCGACGAAGTACGGGTCGCTGAGTGCGGTCTCCTCGAGCTTCAGAGCGATGTCGAGCAGCGGGTTCTTCCCCGTCACCTCGAACACCTCGTAGGCAGTGCGCTTGATGATCGCCGCACGAGGGTCGTAGTTCTTGTAGACGCGATGGCCGAAACCCATGAGCCGGCTGCCGCTGCCGCTCTTGACCTGCTCGATGAACGCAGGCACGTTCTCGATACCGCCGATGTCGGTCAGCATCCGGACGACTGCCTCGTTGGCGCCGCCGTGCAGTGGGCCGTACAACGCCGAGGCGGCCGATGCCGCAGCGGAGTACGGGTCGGCGTGGCTGCTGCCCACGACGCGCATCGCGGTCGTGCCGCAGTTCTGCTCGTGATCGGCGTGGAGGATGAAGAGCACGTCCATCGCCCGCTCGAGTCGGGGGTCGACCTCGTACTCGCCGACGCGCCACATCATGTTGAGGAAGTTTGCGGGGAACGACAGGTTGTTGTCGGGGTAGACGAACGGCAGGCCGACCGAGAACCGGTAGCACATCGCTGCGAGCGTGGGCATCTTCGCGATGAGCCGGAGGATTTGCTTGTCACGGCTCTCCTTCGAGTCGATGTCCTTCGCATCGTCGTAGAACGTGCCGAGCGCGGCCACCGCGCTGACCAGCATGCCCATCGGGTGCGCGTTGTAGTGGAAACCGTCGACGAAACGCTTGCGCATGTTCTCGTGGATGAACGTGTGGTGGGTGACGTCGTGCGTCCACTTCGCGAGTTGCTCGGTGGTGGGCAGTTCACCGTTGAGCAGGAGGTAGGCGACCTCGAGGTAGGTGCTCTTCTCGGCGAGTTGCTCGATGGGATAGCCGCGGTAGCGCAGGACGCCCTCCTCGCCGTCGAGGTAGGTGATCGAACTGCGGCACGCAGCGGTCTGCATGTAGGCCGGGTCGTAGATGAACAGCGAGGGATCGAGTTCGCGCACGGCACTTGCCGGGAACACGCCGTCGGTGATGGGGACCGTCACGGTGCGTCCCGTGCGATCGTCGGTGATGGTGATGGTGTCGGGCATGTTGCTCCCTCGAATGACACGGTGTGATGGCGGGGCTTTCTCCCCGGCGGTCAGACTAGTGGGACGGTCAGAGCGGGGAGTTGTCGTGTGGTCGTGACTGCAGGCGTTCGCGCTTGTCGACCAGCGCGGCGAGCGCGTCGGAGATCACGGCCCGCGTGTCGGCCGGTTCGATGACCGAGTCGATGTAACCGCGTTCGGCAGCGACGTAAGGGTTCAGCAGGCGCTCGGCGTAGTCGGCCTCGAACGCAGATTTCTCCTCGGCGGTGGCACGACGCTGGAGGATTGCCGAGGCCTGGCCGGCACCCATCACGGCGAGTTCGGCCCACGGCCACGCGACGCAGAGGTCGTTGCCCATGCGCTTCGAGTCCATCACGATGTACGCGCCGCCGTAGCTCTTGCGAAGGATCACGCAGATGCGCGGCACCGTCGCCCGCCCGTAGGCGAACACCAGCTGTGCGCCGTGGCGGATCATGCCGCGCCACTCGAGGTCCTTCCCCGGGTAGAAACCCGGGGTGTCGACGAGCGTGACCACGGGGATGTTGAAGGCATCGCAGAACGCCACGAAGCGAGCCGCCTTCTGCGACGCGGGAATGTCGAGGGTGCCGGCAAGAGCGATCGGCTGGTTGGCCACCACGCCGACCGGCATGCCGCCGACAGCGGCGAAGGCGGTGACGACGTTCGCTGCCCACCGCGGGCGCAACTCGAGCAGGTGGCCGTCGTCGGCGATGCTGCGGATCACCGCCCGCACGTCGTAGCTGCCGGTGGATGACGAGGGGATGACGGCACCGGCCTCCGGCGTGGGGCGTCGTGGGTCGTCGTCGGTGTCGCGCAGGGGCGGTTCGAGGTCGTTGTGCGAGGGAAGGAACGAGAGCAGTTCCGCTGCCACCTCGATGGCGGCATCGAGGTCTGCGGCCACCAGCGAGGCGGCACCGCTGTAGCGGGCGTGCGCCGAGGCGCCTCCGAGCTCATCGTTGTCGACAACGACTCCGGTGAACTCGGCGACCATCGTGGGGCCGCTGACGAATGCGTAGGCCTGCTCGGTCATCACGACGTGGTCGGCGATGCCGAGCAGCAGTGCCGGGCCCGACACGGCGGGTCCGTCGACCACGAAGACAGTGGGAACGATGCCCGAGCAGTCGGAGAGCGCCCGGGCGGCGCGCCCCCAGCCGTGCAGGGCGGGAAACCCCTCGAGGATGTCGGCTCCGCTGGATCGCATCACGACGAACAGCGGCATGCGCTCGGCCAGCGCCGTCACCGCAGCGTGTTCGAGCACCGACGACGACTCGCTGGTGAGGGCACCCTTGCGG
>JBJTXX010000556.1:0-2603 GCA_046082485.1 Actinomycetota bacterium | reverse complement strand
TGGTTCGTGCAGGTCGTGCACTATCCGCTGATGGCAGCGGTCGGGCCCGAACGGTTCGTGGCCTACGAGGAACGGCACCGCAACCTGACGGCCGCAGTGGTCGGCCTGCCGATGGCGGTGGAGGGCGTGTGCACCGTGTGGCTGTTCCTGTCGCCACCGGAGGGGCTGGGTCGTGCAGTGCCGTTCGTCGGTGGTCTGTTGCTTGCCATCGTGCTGGGCAGCACTGTGTGGTTGCAGGTGCCGATGCACGAGCGCCTGAGCCGCGGCTTCGACGACGCCGCGGCACGGCGGTTGGTGAACACGAACTGGGTGCGCACGGTCGGCTGGACGGCTCGCGGTGCGATCGCCGTGGTGATGATGGCCGTCAGCGTGTAGCCGCGCCGAGCGCGTCGAGCATCCTGCGCGTGAACGAGGTCATCGTGGCGGTGCTGGGCACGAACATGTCGGCTGCGTGATACATGCCCGGCTCGATGTGCAGTTCGCACGGCACACCCGCTTCGGTGAGCCGCTGGGCGTAGTCGACGTCCTCGTCGTGGAAGAGATCGATGCTGCCGACGCCGATCCACGCAGGCGGCAGACCCTTCATGTCGATGCGGCGTGCAGCCGAGGCGTAGGGCCGCACGTCCTCGGGCTGGGGGCCACGGCCGAGATAAGCGCTCCAGGCGAACCGGTTCGAGGCTGCCGACCACACCAACGCATCGATGTCGCGCCGCAGGGCGGTGCGGTCGTCGAGCATGGGGTACTGCAGCAACTGGAAGCAGACGCCGGGCCCGCCGTGGTCGAGCGCCATCTGGGCGACGCAGGCGGCAAGGCCACCGCCGGCGCTGCTGCCCGCTACCGCGATCCGCGCCGGGTCGATGCCCAGTTCGGCAGCGGCCGAGTGCATCCACCGCAGGGCAGCGAAGCAGTCGTGCAGGCCGGCGGGGAACGGGTGCTCGGGTGCGAGTCGGTAGTCGACGTTGACGACGAGGATGCCCAACTCGTCGGCGAAGCGACCGCACACCTCGTGATCCTGTTCGGCGGCGCCCATCACCAGTCCGCCCCCGTGGATCCACAGCACTGCCCCAGAGGGTGCGGCCCGGTCGGCGCGTTGGTAGGTGAGCACCCGCACCGAGGGGTCACCGTCGTTGCCCGGTGCCGAGTGCTCGCGCATCAGCACGCCCTCACGCATCGGCGACGGCGGGCCGAGCATCTTGCGGCCGAGGCGCAGCGATGTCGAGTTGCCCACCGAGAGCGGCAACATCAGACGGGGACTGCGCAGTTCAGGGGCGACGGCTTGCAGGCGCCGTCTGCGTCGGTTGGTGCCGAGGGCGGCGGCGATCGCGAACGATGCTGCGATGAGTCTTCCGGTGCGCATGGGGCCTCAGCAGCAGTTCGCCGGCTTGGCGCCGAGCGTCAACCGGGTCGTCTCGGCGGGAACGTCCTCGATCACCGTGTAGACCTCCCAGGGCTCGGCGTCGGGGCCGTGCACCCACACCTTGTCCTGCACGGCGTAGCAGCAGGTGGTCTGCTCCTCGACATCGGTGGCGAGCCCCTCGGCCTGCAGACGACCGATCGCCTGCTGCACGAGGTCGGTGTGCTCGACCTCGACACCAAGATGGTTCAGCGTGCCGCCGTGTCCCGGGTTCTCGATGAGCACCAGCTTCAGCGGCGGCTCGTCGATGGCGAAGTTGGCGTATCCGTCGCGCACCTTCGCTGGCCCGACGCCGAACAGCTTCGTGTAGAACTCGATTGCGCTGGCGATGTCGTTCACGTTCAGCGCCAGTTGCACACGTGACATGGAAGCGACCTCCTCGTACCGGGGCGAGGCTAGTCAGCCCGGTCGGGCGATGCCGACGACCTTCTCCCACTTGATGGCGCGCACCCGCACCACGGCGCCGGTGTGCGGCGAGTCGATCATCAGCCCATCACCGATGTACATGCCAACGTGGCTGATGGGGTTGTAGAAGAACACGAGATCGCCCGGCTGTACCTGATCGCGGGGAACCTTCGGGTTGCTGTTGTACTGCTGGCGGGACTGGTGGGGCAGGCGGACACCGGCCTGCGCCCATGCCCACATCGTCAGCCCGGAGCAGTCGAAGCCGCGCTCGGGCGTGGCCTCGAAGGCCCGATACGGCACGCCGAGCATCCGCTGGGCAGCGGCCACTGCGGCGCCCGCACGGCCCGAGGGCGGGGGAGGCATCGGGATGCTGGGCTTCGGGGGCGTGCCGCCACCGTTGTTGCCACCGTTGTTCCCACCGGTGTTGCCGCCGCCGCCCGTGTCGCCGCCACCGCGGGGAGGTGTGCCGCCGCCGGTATCACCGCCACCGCCACCGTTGCCGTTGCCACCACCGTTGCCGGCCTGGGCAGCCTGTGCGGCGGCGATGGCCTGCTGTTCGCGCAGGCGCTCGGCCTCCTGCGCCACCAGTTCGCCGTACTTGGCCTGCGCCGCGGCAGCCTTCTGCTCGTACTCGGCGATGAGGGCCTCGCCCTGCTGGCGCTGCTGTTCGAGCGACTGCTGCAACTGGGCTGCCTTGGCCTGCTGGCGCTGCAGCGTCTCGAGATCGCGGCGATAGTCGCGCAGGAACGACTCGACGTTGTCGGCGTCGGCGGCGGCTTCGTCG
>JBJTXX010000555.1:0-4136 GCA_046082485.1 Actinomycetota bacterium | reverse complement strand
CGCGAGTGCTGGCCCTTGGTGCCGGCGCCGGCGGTCTTGCCGCCCTTGCCGCCGATACCGCGACCGACGCGCTTCTTGGCCTTCGCGGAGCCGGGTGCAGGTGAGAGTTCGTCGACGCGCATGTCAGGACTCCGTGTTCTCGGACACCTCGATGAGGTGCGGAATGCGGGCGATCATCCCGCGGATCTCGGGGCGGTCGGGCAGGGTGTTCGTGTCGCCGATCGTGCCCAGGCCCAGGGCGCGCAGCGTGCCGCGGTTCTTGGGCTTGTTGCCGATGGCGGACCGGACCTGCCGAACCGTGATGGTCTTCTCGCTGGACATCAGTGGGTCTCCCCTGCTGCGATCTGCTTCTTGCGGGTCTCGTACGCCTTGAGCACGCCCTTGGGAACGAACTCGTCGGCGGCGAGGCCGCGACGGGCCGCCACCTCATCGGGACGCTGCAGCGACTTCAGGCCGTTGATGGTGGCGCGGGCCACGTTGATGGCGTTGGCCGAGCCCAGCGACTTGCAGAGCACGTCGTGGATGCCGGCCTCTTCCAGGATGATGCGGGCGGCACCACCGGCGATGACGCCGGTACCGGGGGCGGCGGGCTTCATCAGCACGCGGCCGGCCGAATTGATGCCGATGATCGGGTGGGTGATGGTGCTGCCGGCGAGGGGGACGTCGAAGAGGTTCTTCTTCGCTTCCTCGGTGCCCTTCTGGATGGCCAGCGGCACTTCCTTGGCCTTGCCGTAACCCAGACCGACGCGACCGTTGCCGTCGCCGACCACCACGAGAGCGGTGAACGAGAAACGACGACCACCCTTCACGACCTTGGCCACGCGGTTGATGGTGATGACACGCGACTCGCGCAGACCGCTGGGGTCCGGGGCGCGCTCTTCACCGCGCTGGTTGCCGTAATTCGAGGGGGCGGCCATCAGAACTCCAAACCTGCTGCACGGGCCGCAGCAGCCACTGCGGCGATACGGCCGTGGTAGAGGTACCCACCACGATCGAAGACGACCTTGTCGATGCCGGCGGCCTTCGCACGCTCGGCCACGAGCTGGCCGAGGCGGGTGGCGGCGTCCACCGTGCCACCCGCGCCCTCGCCACGCACCGACGCCTCGTTGGTGCTGGCCGACACGATGGTGCGACCGGCATCGTCGTCGATGACCTGCAGGTTGAGGTGCTTGTTCGAGCGGTAGACGGCCAGACGCGGACGCGCCGCGGTGCCGTGGATCTTCTTGCGCACCCGCCGGTGGCGGATGACGCGGCCGTTGCGGCGTTGCTGTGCGACGTTGCTCATGCGATGCTCACTTCTTGCCGGTCTTGCCGGCCTTGCGGAGGACCTTCTCGCCGAGGTAACGCACACCCTTGCCCTTGTAGGGCTCGGGCTTGCGCACGGCGCGGATGTTGGCGGCCACCTGGCCCACGACTTCCTTGTCGATGCCGCGGACGATGACACGGGTCTGGGTGGGGACTTCGAACGTGATGCCTTCCGGGGCCTCCATCAGCACGGGGTGGCTGAAACCCAGGGCCAGACGCAGCGTGGTGGGGTTCAGCGCCTCGGCGCGGTAGCCCACGCCGATGATCTCGAGCTCCTTGGAGAAGCCGTCGGTGACACCGACCACCATGTTGCTGACCAGCGTGCGGGTGAGGCCGTGCAGCGAGCGGTTCTGCCGCTCGTCGTTCGGGCGCTCGACCAGCAACTGGGCGTCTTCGCGGCGCACCGTGATGGCGCCCGGGATTTCGCGGGAGAGGGTGCCCTTGGGACCCTTGACGGTGACGGACGCGCCGTCGATGGCCACGTCGACTCCGCCGGGAACGGCGATGGGGGCCTTACCGATACGAGACATGCGGGTTCCTCTTTCTCACCACACGTAGCAGAGGACTTCGCCGCCCACTTTGCGCTTGCGCGCTTCGCGGTCGGTCATCAGCCCCTCGCTGGTGGACAGGACGGCCACGCCGAGACCACCGAGGACACGGGGGACCTCGGTGCTCTTGCGGTAGATCCGCAGGCCGGGCGTGGAGATGCGGCGCAGACCGGAGATGGTGCGGCGACGATCGTTCGAGTACTTCATCGAGATGGTCAGCACGTCGCCGGGACCCGAGGTGGCGGGGGCCAGCGTGTATCCGGAGATGTAGCCCTCCTTCTCGAGAATGGCAGCAAGGGCGACCTTCTGCTTGGAAGCGGGCATGCGCACCTCGTCGTGCATCGCCGTGTTGGCGTTGCGGACCCGGGTGAGCATGTCGGCGATGGGATCAGTGAGCATTGGGACTCCTCACCAACTGGCCTTCGTGAGGCCAGGGATCTCGCCGGCGTGGGCCATCTCACGAAGGCACACGCGGCACAGGCCGAACTTGCGGAACACGGAGCGGGCACGCCCACAGCGGCGGCAACGGGTGTAGCCGCGCACCTTGTACTTGGGCGTTGCGTTCGACTTGTTGATCAACGATGTCTTTGCCATTGCGGTGCCCTCTCCTACTTCTTCTTCTTCGCCGGGGCAGCAGCCTTGCCGGAGCCCTTCGGGCCACGGACGGGACCGCGGCGCTTCTTCTTCTTGGCGACCTCACCATCGGCACCCCGCTTGAACGGGAAGCCGAAGGCATCGAGCAGCGCCTTGCCGTGCTCATCGGTCACCGCAGTGGTGACGATGGTGATGTCCATGCCGCGAGGGGCATCGATCTTGTCGTACTCGATCTCGGGGAACACGGTCTGGTCGGCGAGACCGAACGTGTAGTTGCCCCGGCCGTCCCAGCTGTTCGCCGGCAGTCCGCGGAAGTCGCGGATACGGGGGATCGCCACGGCGATCAGACGGTCGAGGAACTCCCACATGCGATCGCCGCGGAGGGTGACCTTGCAACCGATGCTCTGCCCCTCGCGCAACTTGAACGAGGCGATGCTGGTGCGGGCCTTGGTGATCACCGGCTTCTGGCCGCTGATCTTCGTGAGGTCGGAGACCGCACCCTCGAGCAGCGACGGCTGCTGGGTGGCGCGACCGACGCCCATGTTGATCACGATCTTCTCGATGCGCGGCACCTGCATGGGGTTGCCGAGCGAGAGCTGCTCCTTGAGCGCACCCTTGACCTGGTCGTGGTACTGCTGCTTCAGGCGGGGAGACGTGGCGGTGGCCGTGCTCATCCGATCACCTCACCGGTGCTCTTGGCGACGCGCACCTTGGTGCCGTCGGCGTTGACCTTGTAACCCACGCGGGTGGGCTTTCCCTTGTGCACGAGCATGACGTTCGACACATCGACCGGCATGTCGCGGTCGATGATGCCGCCCTGCTGGTTCGTGCGGCTCGGCTTGCTGTGCTTCTTGGCCGTGTTGACGCCGTTCACGATGACCTTGTTGTCGGCCGGGAAGACCTGCACGACCTCACCCTGCGAACCCTTGTCCTTGCCGGCGATGACGACCACCGTGTCGCCCTTCTTGATCTTCATGGTCACAGCACCTCCGGGGCCAGCGACACGATGCGCATGAACTTCTTGTCACGCAGCTCGCGGCCCACCGGGCCGAAGATGCGGGTGCCACGCGGCGTGCCGTCGTCCTTGATGATGACGGCTGCGTTCTCGTCGAAGCGGATGTAGCTGCCGTCGGGACGACGCTTCTCCTTCTTGGTGCGCACGACCACGCACTTCACGACGTCGCCCTTCTTCACGGCGGCGCCGGGGATGGCGTCCTTCACCGTCGCGACGAAGATGTCGCCGATCGAGGCGTAACGACGGCGAGTGCCGCCGAGCACCTTGATGCACAGCACTTCCTTGGCGCCGCTGTTGTCGGCGACGCGGAGACGGGATTCCTGTTGAATCACTTGGCCACCTCGGTCTTCTCGCTGCGCTCGCTCACTTGGCACGCTCCAGCACTTCCACGACCCGCCAGCGCTTGTTCTTGCTCAGCGGACGGGTCTCCATCACGCGGACCTTGTCGCCCACGTTCACGTCGTTGGTCTCGTCGTGCGCGTAGAGCTTCTTGGTGCGCAGCACGAACTTGGCGTACTTCGGGTGACGCACACGCTCGACGACGGCCACGACTGCGGTCTTGTCCATCTTGTTCGAGACCACCAGGCCCTCGCGGGTCTTGCGGTTGTTGCGCTCGGTGGTGTCAGTGGTGTCGGCCATCACTGTGCAGCCTTTCCTTGGCCCGCTTCCGCCAG
>JBJTXX010000554.1:0-3627 GCA_046082485.1 Actinomycetota bacterium | reverse complement strand
TGCCGTCGGCCAGCAGGGTGCCCACCAGCTTGTCGCTGTCGACCTGGTTCTTCGGGCAACCCAAGGTCTCGACGTAGAAGCGCTGCCCCATGGACGACGAGGCTAGCGACGACTACAGGTGGTTGAGCCGGAGGCCGCGATGCGGCCAGCGCATGTGCAGCAAGCGGCCGGTGCCGCTGCAGGTGATGTAGGCGTCGCGGTACTCGCCGCTGCCGTCGTTGTCGCCGAAGCAGATGTTCGTCGTGAGCAGGTCGTCGGTGGCCACGTGGCTGAGCGAGCCATCGACCGGGTCGACCAACGTGATGCCACCGTTGATCAGGGTGGCCACGCACACGTTGCCCTCGCCGTCGACCGCCAGCGAGTCGAGCAACTGGTAGCCGGGCAGGCCGGCAAGGCACAGCGTCGTGTCGAGCGGCATGGCCGGTGCCAGCACGCCGGGCTCGGCGATGGTGCGACGGAACACGCGGCCGTTGTGCGTCTCCGCCCAGTACAGCGTGTTGCCGTCGGGCGACAGGCCGATGCCGTTGGGGCCCTCCACGGGGAACACCTGCTCACTGATGTGACTGCCGTCGGCCTTGGCGTAGTAGATGCCCGTGAGGTCGGCGGTGCGGGCCTCGTTGTCGCGGATGCCGTGGTCGGTGAACCAGAAGCCCCCGTGGGCATCGAACACGAGGTCGTTCGGCGCCCGCAACGGGCGGCCGTCGCACTCGGTGTAGAGATCGGTCACCTCGCCGGTGTCGAGGTCGACGCGCTGGATGCGGCCGCCGATGTAGCGGCTCGGGTCGAAGGGGCCGGGCAGCAGCAGACCGCCGAGGTCGACGGGCGTGAACACTCCCCCGTTGTTGCACAGGTACAGCGCGCCGTCGGGGCCGATGGCCGCTCCGTTGGGGCCGCCCTCGATCTCGGCGATGGTCTGCTTCGTGCCGTCGGGATGCACACGGGTGATGCGGGGCCCGAACATCTCCACCAGGATCACGGTGCCGTCGGGCATCGCGATCGGTCCCTCGGGGAAACGCAGGCCGGACGTGATCTCGGTGAAGCTCATGCCGGCATCATGCCAGCACGGGCTCGGCCCAGCACGAACTCAGGCCAGCACGAACTCGACGAGGTCCATCATCGTCACGCCGTCGGCCTCGCTCCAGTCGAACACCCTCAGGGTGATCGGGCCGCGGGTGCCGGCCGGCAGTGCCTCGATGGCGTGTTCGAACCTGCCCCAGCAGCCGGTGCCGCACGTTGCGAAGGTGACGCCCTCCAGCAGCACGGTGCCGCTCGGTGCCACCAACTGGTAGTTCACCGTTGCCTCGAACACGTTGGTGGTGCCGCGGATGACGAGCGGCTGCACGAAGCGGTCCCCCGGCAGCGGCGACTCGAGCAGGATCGGCGGGATGATGCCGTCGGTGTACTGCTCGCGCCGGGCCGGGTCGACCATGACGCCCTCGCCGCTGATCATGTCGACCAGCGTGCCCTCCACCTTGAACCGCACGTCGGTGAGGCCGGGGAACTGGGTGGCGGTGTAGACCACCTGCGCCACCCGCAGCCGGATGGCCAGCGAGCCGCCGCCGCTGTCGAACGCCGACGAGACGTCGACCGTGACGGTGGAGCCGCGCACGCTCACGCCCCGCAGCCGGGCAGCATCGGGAACGAGCGACAGCACACCCTGTGCCTTCTCTGCGGCGGTGGGGCCGGCGAACAGCGTCGCAAGCGCTGCCTGCGGGGTTGCGGCGTCGGTGGTGCGGCGCACGGCCGTCAGCAGTTCACCACGCACCATGTAGGCGGCGAGGGGCGCCTTGGCGGCCGGCACCGTGGTGGGCGCTGCCGTGGTGGGCACCACGGTGACGGGCAGTGTCGATGCCGTCGTGGTGCTCGTCGGCGCCGTCGTCGTGGTGACGGTGGTGGACGAGCCGGTCGTCGTGCTCGGCGTGGTGGTCTCGACGGCCGTGGTCGTGGTCGTGGTGCCAGCCGACTGCTCGTCGGCGCTGCACGCCACGGGCAGTGCCAGCAACGACACCAGCAGGCCGGACCGGATCAGGGTGTTCATGGGACACCTCCTCACCCCTATTGTCGGCACGTTCAGCCGCCCTGTCGATGTGCCTCTTGCAACAGCTCGAACTCCTCGACCGTCATCAGCACCTCACGGGCCTTCGAGCCCTCACTCGGCCCCACCACGCCACGCTGCTCGAGCAGGTCCATGATGCGGCCGGCACGGGCGAAGCCGACCTTCAGCTTGCGCTGCAGCATCGACGTGCTGCCCAACTGGCTGCGCACCACCAACTCCATCGCCTGGCGCATCAGCGTTTCGTCCTCGTCATCGTCGGCGCCGTTGCCGCCGAAGCCGCCGCCCCCACCCAACTGGCCCTCGTCGCCCTCCACGCCACTCACGTAGGTGACCTCGGGCGCCTGTCGACGCCAGTGGGCCACCACCTTGCGCACTTCCTCCTCGCTCACCCACGAGCCCTGGATGCGCTGGGGGTGGTTGGAGTTGCCGGGCAGCAGCAGCATGTCGCCCTTGCCGACCAGTTTCTCCGCGCCCTGCTGGTCGAGGATCACGCGGCTGTCGGTGAGCGACGACACGGCGAAGGCCATGCGGGCCGGGATGTTGGCCTTGATGACACCGGTGATCACCTTCACGCTCGGCCGCTGGGTAGCCACGATGAGGTGGATGCCCACCGCGCGGGCCTTCTGGGCGATGCGGGTGATGCTTTCCTCCACGTCGCGCGAGGCCACCATCATCAGGTCGTTCAACTCGTCGACCACCACCACGATGTAGGGCAGGCGCTCGAACTTCGGGGCCTCGGTGCCATCCTCGGGTGCCGGGCCGGCATTGTTCAGATCCCCTCGGTCGTACGCGGCGTTGTAACCGAGGATGTCGCGGAAGCCGAACTCGAACAGCAGGTCGTAGCGGCGCTCCATCTCCTTCACCGCCCACGCCAGCGCGTTCGCTGCCTTCTTGGGGTTGGTGACCGGCGCCGTCAGCAGGTGCGGAAGGCGGTTGTACTGGCCCATCTCGACCTGCTTCGGGTCGATGAGGATCAGCCGCACCTGATCGGGCGTGGTGCGCATCAGCAGGGAGGTGATGATGCAGTTGATGCCGCTCGACTTGCCGGCCCCCGTGGCGCCCGCGATGAGCAGGTGCGGGGTGGTGGCCAGGTTCAGGAACACCGACCGACCGGGGATGTCCTTGCCGACGGCCACGTCGAGCGGGTTCGTGGCCAGCTTCGCCTCGGGCGACGTCATGATGTCGCCGAGGCTCACCAGCTGACGGGTGTGGTTCGGCACCTCGACACCGATGGCCGTGCGGCCGGGAATGGGGGCGAGGATGCGCACATCGGTGGCCGCCATCGCATACGCGATGTCACGGTTCAGGCTGGTGATGCGCGCCACCTTCACGCCGTCGCCGAGCTCGAGTTCATAGCGCGTCACCGACGGGCCGACGGTCTGCCCGAGCAGCCGCGTCTCGACACCGTGCGCCGCAAGGCTCTCGACCAGGGTGCGGCCGCGGGCCTCGACCTCGGCCTTGTCGACCGGCTGCGCAGGGCTGCGGGTGAGGTAGTTCATGGGTGGCAGCACCCACTTGCCCGGCTCTGCGCCCGGGCCGAGTTCCAACTCGAACTGTTCAGCGGGCCCGGC
>JBJTXX010000553.1:0-1499 GCA_046082485.1 Actinomycetota bacterium | reverse complement strand
GTGCGCACCTTCTCGGGAAGGTCCAGCACCTCGCTCTTGGCCCGGCGCAGCATCACGCCCGCCATCACCTTCGACAGTTCGTCGAGGTTTGAGGCGCCGTTCGTGTCGAGGCCGTAGCCGTTGTCGACAGCGGCGCAGTAGCGCTTGGCGTAGGAGAAGAAGCTGTTCGACAGCGGGTGGCGCACGGCCTTCAACAGGTTGAACAGGTCACGCGGCCGGTTGGTCATCGGCGTGCCGGTCAACAGGTAGGCGTGGTCGGCGGCCTCGGTGAGGGCCAGGGTGCGCTTCGAACGTGCGGAGTCGTTCTTGATGGCGTGCGCCTCGTCGACGATGACGGTGGGGAAGGCGGCTGCCAGCAGTTCGCTCTGGAAGCGGTTCAGACGGTCGTAGTTCACGATGGTCCAGCGGGCGGTGGGGTCGAAGTCGTCGGTTGCGAGCACCTGTACCCGGGCGCCCGGCTCGACCATGTGGATCTCGCGTTGCCAGTTCAGCTTCAGCGAGGCTGGGCAGATCACGAGGTACGGGCCTTCGGGGTGCTGCTCGCGTGCGGCGACGATGGCGGTGCGGGTCTTCCCCAGGCCCATGTCGTCGGCGAGGATCGCCCGCCGGCGGCTGAGCAGGAAGGCGACGCCGCTGCGCTGGTGCGCGAACAGGTCGGGGTACGCGCGGCCGACGCGCTCGGCGGCCTCGATCAGGAAATCGGCGGTGGTTACTGTGTCGGAGGTTGCTGTGTCGGGGCTCATGCCGGTCAGACGCGCGTCGGCCTCCGGAGTGTGATCCGAAGACTCTCCGGAAACCTCGTCACACCCCCGGAGTAAAAGCGCGTAGGTATCGAAGAGCGGTGCCATCGGGGCACCGGGAGAGGACCGGCATGATCGACGACGGCGACCCCTGCCCCACCTGTGGGGAAGACATCCTGAGCGGCGACCCCGGCGAGGTTGTCGAGTGCGTGGTGTGCGGCACCCGCTACGTCATCGGCGGCGACGGCGACGGCGGCGATGGCGACGACTTCGAAGGCGGCTGGTGACCATGCCCGGCTGCGCGACACTCCCTCTCGACCCCACGGAGCACACATGAGAATCCTGCACACCAGCGACTGGCACCTGGGCCGCGACTTCGGCTCGGTGTCGCTGCACGACGACCAGAAGGCGTTCCTCGACTGGTTGGTCGAGCAGGTGGTCGAACTGAAGGTCGAGCTCGTGGTGATCGCCGGCGACCTCTTCGATCGCGCCTACGCGCCCGCCGATGCCATCCGTCTGTTCCGTGATGCCCTGCACAAGTTGCTGGACACGAAGGTGAAGGTGGCGGCCATCACCGGCAACCACGACGCCCACGACCGTGTGGCGAACTACGGCGGCCTGCTCGACCTCAGCGGCCTGTACCTGCGCGGCGGCTACCAGGCCATCGGCGAGGTGATTGCGCTCGACTTCGCCGACGGTCCGCTCGACCTCGTGCTGCTGCCGTTCCTCGACCCGCAGGGCGCGCCCGATTCGCTGGGG
>JBJTXX010000552.1:0-1186 GCA_046082485.1 Actinomycetota bacterium | reverse complement strand
CCCCGCCGACGTCGCTGCGCCGCTGGTGCAACTGCTGGCCCCGATGGCCCCTCACATCGCCGAGGAACTCTGGCAGCGACTGGGCAACGAGCACAGCGTCAGCATGTCGCCGTTCCCCGTCGCCGACCCAGCTCTGCTGGTCGCCGACACGGTCGAGTACCCCGTGCAGGTCAACGGCAAGGTGCGTGGTCGCATCACGGTGGCGGCCGACGCCGCCGGCGACGCCGTGCAGGCGCTGGCCCTTGCCGACGAGCGGGTGCAGGCGGCGCTGGCCGGTCAGGCACCCAAGAAGGTGATCGTGGTTCCCGGCCGCATGGTGAACATCGTCGCCTAGGCGAGTTTCAGGAACAGCTTCTCGACCTCATCGGGGTCGAATCCGGCTGCAGCGGCCTTTTCCGGGTCGCTGAGGCAGGTGGCCATACCGGCTGCGAGCAACTTGAACCCGACCTGGTCGAGCGCCTTCCCGGCAGCGGAGATCTGCGTGACGATGTCGCGGCACTCGCGGTTGTCGCGCAGCATCGCCTGCACACCGCGGACCTGCCCCTCGATGCGCGCCAGTCGGCGCAGCAGGTCATCAGTGACATCCACGGGCAGTTCCATCCTCGAACTATACCCCCTGGGGTGTCAGCGCAACAGGTTCTTCTGCACCTTCCCCATCGCGTTGCGCGGCAGCGACTCAACCAGGCGAACCTCTCGGGGACGCTTGTGCACGGACAGCGTCGACGCCACGTGCTCGATCAGCACGGCCGGATCGAGGCCGTCGCCCACCACGAATGCCACGATCCGCTGACCGAGGTCGTCGTCGGGCAGGCCCACCACCGCGACCTCCTGCACGCCCGGGTGGCCGAGCAGCGAGGTCTCCACCTCGCCGGCGCCGACCTTGAAGCCGCCGGTCTTGATGATGTCCATCGACAGGCGGCCGAGGATGCGATGGAATCCGCCGTCGTCGATCTCCGCGGCATCACCGGTGCGGAACCAACCGTCGTCGGTGAACGACGCAGCGGTGGTCTCCGGACGGCCGAGATAACCGTCGAACAGGGTGGCACCGCGCACCTGCAGTTCGCCGTCGTCGCCGTCGAGGCGCGTCTCGACGCCGTTGATCGGCAGGCCGACCCACCCGGGGCGACGCTCGCCTGCGTACGTCGTGCTGACCGTGATGAGCGTCTCGGTCATGCCGTAACGCTCG